>DAORHS010000181.1:0-7933 GCA_035438165.1 Prosthecobacter sp. | reverse complement strand
CGAGCGCCTTCTTGATGCCAAGGTAGAGCAGGTTGCGCGTCACCAGCGCGTCGTCCGAGAGCAGGCCGAAGGTGTAGTCATTCTCGCGAACTTCGTAACGCGTGCGCGACTCGAATCCGGCCTCCAGCCCGTCCACGCCGCCGAAAGCATGCGCGTAGTCCGGCTTCTCCGCGATGCGGTTGGCTGCGGTGCTGCGCGTGACGACGGGTTTGAAGGGCGGAACTGGCTCAGCGGCCAGAACATGGCCCGCGCATGCGAGGGCCGCGAACATCATGCGTGAAACGCCATGCAGAGCAAGAGAGCCGATCGAGGGCATTGCTCATTGCGGGCTGGCCGGCTTGATCGAGACCAGCCGCGTCGTGACCTGCTGGCGCACGGGCATGGGTTTGCCCTCAATCTTGAGCTGGATGGTGGCGGAGAAGACGGCGAGGGAGATGGTTTTGCGTTCGAGGTCGAAAAAGACGTGGCCGTTGACCTTGGAGTCGTCGCCGAGGGTGACGGGGCGTTCGGTGTCGAGATCGCGGCCGGTGCTGTCCTTGCCGGGCTTGGACTTCATGGTGCCATCAAAAGCGATCTGGGCCTGGCGATGGCCTTCGCGATCGACGATGCCGTCGAACTTGGCGTTGAGCTTCACCTGGACGGTGCCGGCCTGCGGGAAGGAGACGATTTCGTCGGAGATCCACTTGTCGCCGGGATGGACGGGGATTTTTGGCAGCCCCATTTCCAGGGAGCGACGGTAGAGGGCGGCGAGCTGGCGCGCATTGGCGATGGAGGTCAGATCCGGCTCCACGCCGCCGGTGACCATGGAGCCGGTGTCCTTGGCATCGAGAAAGTTGTCCTTTTCATCATAGACGAGGGTGAAACTTTTGCCCGCCGCCCCGCCGAGCGTTTGCAGAAGCTGCGGATGGGAGGAACCGGGGTTTTTCGAGTCGTAGGCGTAGCTTTTGCCCTCGAAGGTCATTTCGCCAAGCAGGGATTCGATCAGCACCCGGGCTTCGGTCTGGCCTGTGGGCGTGGATTTCACCGTGATCGAGGTGGTCTGGTGCAGGCGCAGTTTCTGGTCGCTGGTTTTGCCGAGAGCGGTCAGGAAGTTTGTCGTATCCGTATCGGACTCCTGCACATAGACCTGGCCGGGCTCCCAGCGCAGCTTCAGTTCCACCGCATCGTCCTGGGCTGGAGCAGATACGACGAGGCAGAGAACGGTGAAGGCCAGGAGAGCGGCGGGGCGGAGCATGGCCCGAGGTAATCGAAGGCACGCCGGTTTGCAATGCAGTCTCCTCGGGATCGGCACAGTTTTTAGCAGATCGAAGAATTCACGCCTGAAGTTGGCACGCTTCCGGCTTTGTCAGCTCATTGCAAAAGGTTGGGCCAGGAAAATCATCTTCCCACGGTTCTGATCGTTGCAATTTGTGAAACCACACTTCTAATTGCTGTTAACCATGAAAAAAGTCGAAGCGATCATCAAACCGTTCAAACTGGAGGACGTTAAAGAAGCCCTTTCCGAAGTCGGAGTCGAAGGCATGACCGTCGTGGAGGTCAAGGGATTTGGCCGCCAGAAGGGCCATACCGAGATCTACCGTGGCAGTGAGTACACCGTCGATTTCCTCCCGAAGGTGAAGATTGAAGTCGTCGTGGACGACAGTCGTGCTGACACCGTGGTTGACGCCATTGTGAAGGCCGCCAACACCGGGAAAATCGGAGACGGCAAAGTCTTCGTCAGCGCCGTGCTGGACGCGATCCGCATCCGCACGGGCGAGCGTGGTGCCGATGCTGTCGCCAGCAGCTAGTTTTTCACCCCAGAATCTTAGCGTTCTTCAATGCCTGTCCTTGGCGCCGCCTAGGACAGGCTTTTTGCTTCGTGACGATTCGTCTCTGGCTTCAAAGGTAAGAGCACTTTTTCTGACCATGATCCCCGTTTGGAAATCCAAGATCGACCACCGCAGCAGGTACTCGTATCGCGTCGTCGTTTGATTGATCTCAGAGGCCGTGAGGTTGAGCTGGGCCTGACTGAGTTCGACGACGCTGCTGCTTCCGGCTTGGTAGCGGGCTTCGGCGAGGGAGTAGGCCTGGGCAGACTGCTCGCGGAGCTTGGCGGTGATGTTGAGGCGTTCGAGGGCGTTGGTGGCGTTGAGCCAGGCCAGCTGTACGTCGCGGGTAATGGTGGCTTCCTGGTCCTTGAGTGTTTGCTCGGCGGCCTGGGCCCGGAGTTCGGCCTCGTTTTGGCGCGCGGTGTTGAGGCCGCCTGTGAACAGCGGCCAGGTGAGCACCACGCCGGCGGCGGCGTAGTTTTGATCGAGCGAACGATCGCGCCACGGCATGGTGCCGGCGGTGCCTTGCAGCGTAAGGCGCGGGTGGCTGAGGGCGTTTTCGGCTTTGACGAACTTTTGCGCGGCGTCGCGTTCGAGGCGGAGCCTGGACAGCTCGGGGCGCAGGTTGAGCGCCATTTGAATGAGGCCGTCGGCCTTGGAAGGCAGCGCGACTGGCTGGGTGGGCGAGGTGATGTGATATTCGGTGCCTTCGGGGTCGAGCAGGAGGCGGGCAAGCGTGGCGTGGGCGGATTTGAGGTCGTTACGCGTGCGGGAGATGAGCAGTTCGGCGTCCTGGAGGTTCACTTCGGCGAAGCTGACGTCGATGGCGGACTTGAGCTGGTTCTTTTGCAGTGAGACGGTGTTGTCGCGCAGCAGGCGGCGAGTTTTGACGGTCTGGTCGGCGACGCCGAGCAAGGACCGCGCTTGGAGGATGGCGAAGCAGGCGGCGTCGGTTTCGAGGAGAATTTGCGCGCGTGTGGTCTGCGCGTTTTGCGCCTCGGCTTCGGCGCGGAGCCGTGAACTTGCGGTGAGATTCGTGGTGCGGCCGAAGTCGGTGATAAGCTGGCTGACATTGAACGATCCGGAGGCGCGGTCATACACACCGGCGAGCTGGAGGGCATCGGTGGAGGCGCGGACGCCACCAGTAGCGTCGGAGGTGATGACACCAGCGGCGATGCCCTGTATCTGCGGCAGATAGGCGGCGCGATTTTGCCGCACGATTTCCTCCACGGCTCGGACGGTCAGATCAGCGGCGTTGATGCGCGGGTGACGCTGCATCACGAGGGCACGCGCTTCATGCAGGCTCAGTGTTTTGGTCTTTTCACCAGCATTGGCGAAGACGAACGGCAGGCAGACGAGGATGACAGCGAGGCGTTTCATGATGCAGGTGTGGGTTCGACAATTTCGCTACGGCGATGCGCGATGAGGTAGGCCGCTGGCACGACGAAGACGGTGAGCAGCACGGAAACGCCGAGTCCGCCGATGATGGCGCGGGCGAGCGGCGCGTAGGCCTCGCTGCCGGAGCCAAACGCAAGCGCCATGGGCATGAGGCCGATGAGCGTGGCCAGCGAGGTCATCAAAATGGGTCGCAGACGCACGCGGCAGGCGGTAACGACGGCATTGAGCAGCGGCGTGCCGTCCTGGCGCAGATGACGGGCGAATTCGACGATGAGAATGCTGTTGGAAACGACGATGCCCATCATCATGACGATGCCCATGAGCGACATGACATTGAGCGTGGTGCCGGTGATCCAGAGGGTGAGCAGCACGCCGATGAGGCCGGTGGGAATTGCCAGCAGGATGAGGAATGGATCGAGGAAGGACTGGAACTGCGCGACGAGGATCAGATAGACCAGCACGATGGCGAGGATGAGTCCGAAGCCGAAGGTCTTGAACGAGGCGTTCATGTTTCCAACGCTGCCACGCAGGTCGATGCGTGCGCCTTCAGGCACCTGGGTCTCCGCGAGGATTTTTTCGATGCCCTTCATGACGACGCTCACGTCCTCGTGCTCGGGAGCGACGAAGAGATTGATGATGCGGCGGATTTGATAATGCGTGATCTCGGTGGGGCCGGTCATCGGCTCCAGCGTGGCGACGGCGTCGAGGCGGACGGATTTTTCCATGCCGGGAGCGCGGACAGGAATGGCGCGCAGCATTTCCAAATCCTTCACATGATGCTCGGGGTATTGCACGGTGAGGTAGTAGTCGTTGCCGCTTTTCGGATCAGCCCAGAAGGTGGGCGCGATGAGGCCGTTTGACATGAGCGCGGTGATGATGTTGTGCGTGACTTCCTTCGGTGTGAGGCCGAGCTCGGAGATGCGCTTGCGATCGAAATCCATGCGGATGGCCGGGTAGTCCATGTCCTGCGGCACGAGTACGTCGCTGACGCCGGGCAGGGCGCGAATCTTCGCCGCCAGCTCGGATGCGGTCTTGTGCGTGGCTTTGATGTCGCTGCCGCTGATCTGGATGTCGATGGGCGTGGGCTGGCCGAGATTCAGCACAGAATCGACGAGACCGCCGGACTGGAAGAAGGCGCTGACGTGCGGCAGCTCCGTGCGGATGCGCTCACGCACACGCTTCATGTACTCATAGCTGCCGACATGGTGATCCTCCTTCAGGCTGACCTGCACCGTGGCGGTATGCTGAGCGCTGTTGGGATTGAAGATGGCGGAGAAGTCGGCGGTGATGCCGATGTTCGCCACGATGACATCGAGGTCATCCTTTTCCACGACTTCGCGGCAGATTTGCTCGACCTTTTCGACGAATTTCTCCGTCACCTCCAGGCGCGTGCCGCTGGGCGCTTTCAGGCTGATGAAGAACTGCCCAGCGTCCGTGCGTGGGAAATACGCCATGCCGATTTTCGGCAGCAGCAGCGACGAAACCGCCAGCACGGCGACCAGCGAGATCAAAATGAGAGACGGTGCCTTCAAGGCGGTGCGCAGCAGCCGGTCGAAGAGGTTCAGCAGCGCGTTGAAACCACGGTTGAACATCGCGTTGAAGCCTTTGGCTCCCGGGGCGTCATGCGCCTTCACGTTTTTAATCCACTTCGCGCAGAACAGCGGCACCACGGTCATGGCAACGAGGTAGGAGGCGAGAATGGAGAGCACCACGGCAAGGCCTAGGGCCATGAAAAGATAGCGGCTGGGACCGGAAAGGAAGATCACTGGGAAGAACACCACCGCCGTCGTCAGTGTGGCGGCGAGCACAGGCAGCGCCACCTCGCGCCCGCCTTTCTCCGCCGCGACCTCGGGCGTCTCGCCGTGCTCCATGTGGCGAAAGATGTTTTCCAGCACGACGACGGAGTCATCAATGAGGCGCGAGAAACCGAGCGCGAGTCCGCCGAGAATCATCGTATTGATCGTGCCACCACCGAGCGCCAGCGCGATGAACATGGCCAGCGCGGAGAGCGGAATGGACAGGAATACCGCCACTGTGGCCCGCATGCTGCCGAGAAAGACCAGGATGAGCACACCAGTCAAAATGAGGCCGATGCCGCCCTCCTGAATGAGCTTCTCAACGGCCTTTTTCACGAACCCCGACTGGTCGAACACCACGTTTGTGACGAGCTGCTTCGGCACATCCACAAGATTGTTCATCACCTCGCGCACGCCGTTGACGACGGCGATAGTGTTGGCATCCCCGCCCTGCTTCATCACCGGCTGGTAGGCGGAGCGCTGGCCGTCTACACGCACGACGTTGTACTGCACCTGGGAGGCATCCTTGGCCTCGCCGATGTCGCCCACAAGCACGGAGGACTGGCCCACGGTCTTCAGCGGGATGCGTCCGATCTCCTCAATGGTATCGACCTGCGTGTTGGCGTAGATGTTGTAGTCGAAAGGGCCGATGCGCACATCCCCGGCGGGCAGAATGAGATTTGAGTCATTCACCGTGCGCACCACGTCCATGAGGCTCATCTGATGCGCCTCCAGCTTCAGCGGATCGACATAGATCTGAATCTGCCGGTAGCGTCCGCCCATCGGCTGCGGCAGCGCGGCACCGGGTACCACGGCGGCCTGCGTGCGCACTTTGTAGTGGCCGACATCGCGCAGCTGGGACTCGTTCATGCCTTCGCCTTTCAGCGTGATGAGACACACGGGCTGGCTGGAGGCGTCGAACTTCAACACCACCGGCGGCAGCGTGCCGGGTGGCAGTCGTCGCAATTCGGCCATGGCCAGATTGCCAATGGAACTGACCGCCGAATCCGCGCTGGTGCCGGGCTGGAAGTAGATTTTGATCAAACTCGCGCCCGGCAGCGAACGCGACTCCATGCGGTCGATACCGCTCGCCAGCGTGAGGAAACGCTCCATGCGCGAGGTGAGATCCTGCTCGATCTGCTCCGGCGGCATGCCGGGGTAAAACATGGCCACGATGACCACGGGCATCTTGATCTCGGGAAACAGATCGACCGGCAGTCGAACGATGCTCGTCAAACCGACGACGAGCGTGGCCAGACAGGAAACGATGATGAAATAGGGATAGCGGAGGGCAAAACGCGTCATGAATCAGTCTCCGGTTCCTCAGTTGAAAACGCCGTGAACGGCATCACGCAGCTTTTGCACCGTCACATCGCCTGCACGGCACAGATCGAGCACTTTCCTTTCGCGTTCGATGATCTGCGCGGCTTTGGCAGGAATCGTGTCCGCGATGTCCTGCGGCACCGAAAGCACGCCATGGCAGTCCGCATGCAGCAGGTCGCCCGGATGGATCTCCAGTCCGCCGATTTTGACCGGTGTGCCGAATTCCACGACATGCACATAGGCGTGCGAGACGGAGACGTGATTCGCGAAGAGTTTGAATCCGCTCGCTGTGATCGCGGGCAGATCGCGCACGGAGCCGTTTGTCACGGCAGCGACACAGCCGAGCGCTTGCAGGATGCAGGTGTGGACTTCGCCGAGAAAAGCGCCTGAACCGGGCTTTTCATCGACATCTTCGATCACCACGATGCGCGGCCCAGGAATCGTCAATATATGATCCCACCAGTCCGTGCGATCCACAAAGGCACCGCCGGTCATGGGCGGGCTGGAGCAGCGGATGCGCGTTGTCACCGCATGGCCGACAATCGGCGCGTCACAGTTCGTCATGCAGCGAATGCTGGAATCCGCGTAGCCTTCATTGCGCAGGCGCACGTCGAAGGTCTCGATGGCGTTGGCGACGGTGCAGGTGTCCAGCGCTTGCAGCGCCTTGAGGGTTTCGGGGGAGGTCGCGGGCTTCATCACTTGTCCATTTTGGGGAGTTCCACCTGCTTCGGTTGCACGCTCTGGCCGTGGCTGAACTGCGCACGGCTGCCGACCATGACGAGGTCGCCCTCGGCGAGTCCTCCGACAATTTCCAGATGCGTGGGCGACTCCGTGCCCACCGTGATGTTCTTCGCCTCGATCTTGTTATCCTTGGTGATGAGATAAACGCTTGCCGTGCCCTTGTCCCGCGCCACGGCCTCGATCGGCAGTACCAGCGCGTCACTGCGACGGTCAATTTTGAGCACCACCGTCGCGTAAACCCCGGCAATGAGCGAATTGTCGGCATTCGGCAGGTCAATCTGCGCTTCCATCGTACGCGTGGCCGTTTCGACCTTCTGCGAGACACGCGTGATATTGCCCGTGAACTTCTTCGTCAGCGATGGGATGCGAATCTCTGCCTCATCACCCATCTTCACGCCCGCGACATACGAAACCGACACGGGGAAGGCCACACGCAGCAAATCCACCTGCGACAGTCGCACCAGCGGCATCGTTCCAGAACTTGTTCCCGCCTGGATCAGCGATCCAGGGTCCGAGTAGCGCCGCGTGATCACGCCTGCGAATGGCGCGGAGATCTGCGTGTAATCGAGCATCGTCTGAAAACGGCTTTTGCTCGCCGCCGTCACGTTTTGATCCTCCTTTGCCGAGTTCAGTGCCGCGCGTGCCGATTGATCTCGCAGCCGTGCCGAATCGATGTCCTGCTTCGCGATGAGGTTCGGCTGCGCCTTGTCCGCCGCCTCCAGTCGGGTCAGCGCCAGATGCGCCTCTTCATAGGCCGCCGTCGCTTTCTCCACCTCCGCCTTCGCACGCCGTTCACTGGCTTCCGCGTTCTGCAAATCGAACTTCAGCTCCGGCACATCCAGCGCCGCGATGAGCTGTCCCTCCTTC
>DAORHS010000180.1:0-7938 GCA_035438165.1 Prosthecobacter sp. | reverse complement strand
CGCAGTTTCACCTCTTCGGCGGGGCCAAAAGTCGCCGCAGGCCCCATGGTCAGCGGGATGACGCGGTCGGCCATGTAGAGCGCCTCATCGACATCGTTGGTGATGAGCAGGATGGTCTGGCCGGTGCGCTGCTTGAGTTCGAGAATCTGATCCTGCAGTTCCGAACGCGTGAGCGCATCGAGTGCACTCAACGGCTCGTCGAGCAGCAGCACCCGTGGCGCAAAGGAAAGCGCACGCGCCACGGAAACGCGCTGGCGCATGCCGCCGGAGAGCTCGCTCGGCAGCTTGCCCAGAGCGGGGGTGAGTTTGACCTGATCGATCGCATCATCGATGCGTGCGTTGCGCTCGACGAACGACTCATTCTGGCAGACCTGGTTCACTGCAAGCGCCACATTGCCCTTCACGCTGAGCCATGGCAGCAGCGCGTAGGTCTGGAAGACGAGCCCGCGCTCAGGTCCCGGACCAGTGATCGGTTTGCCATCGAACAGCGCTTCACCTTGGTCAGGCTTCACCAGTCCGGCGATCAGATTCACCAGCGTGGATTTGCCGCTGCCGGAGTAGCCGACGACGGCCACGAGTTCGCCCTCGTTCAGCGTGAGATTGATGTCACGCAGGACCTCGGTGCGGTGATTAACCGCACCGAAGCCGACTGAAACATTTTTGAGTTCGATCAAGGACATGGCGCAGTTCGGTTAGAGGGTCTGGCCGCCAAAGGTGACGAGGCGCTGGAGGGCCAGCATGATGCGGTCGAGCACGAAGCCGATGAAGCCGATGGTGAACACGGCGACGATGATCTGCGCCATGCTCTCGGTGGAGCCGTTCTGGAAGGTGTCCCACACAAACTTCCCGAGGCCCGGATTCTGCGCGAGCATGTCCGCCGCGATGAGCACCATCCAGCCGACGCCGATGGAAAGCCGCATGCCGGTGAAGATGAGCGGCAGCGCGGCGGGCAGGATGATCTTCCAGATGCGCTGGAAGGCGTTCAGCTTGAGAACCTTCGCCACATTGAGGTAATCTTTGTCCACACCGGCCACGCCGACCGCTGTGTTGATCAATGTGGGCCAGAGCGAGCACAGCGTGACCGTGCCGGCGGAAATGAGAAGGGCTCTGGAGACGCCGGCATCCCCCTCAGGATTGTAGAGGGCCGTGACGAACACGAAGACGATGGGCAGCCAGGCCAGCGGAGACACCGGCTTGAAGATCTGGATGAGAGGATTCATCGCCAGATTAAAGCGCGGGCTCAATCCGCACAGGAAGCCGAGCGGCACGGCGATCAGCGTTGCCACACCAATGCCGATGGCCACCGTGAGCAGGCTGGTCATGATCTGTGTGCCGAAGGTGGGCGGACCCGCATAGTACTTGCTGCGGTAGCTTTCCGCCTTGCTGCTGTATTGAGCCGCCGCCTCCGCCTTGCCCACTGCCTTTGCCTCTTCCGCTTTCGCATCCCACTTGGCGGCGATGTTGGACATGCTGGCGAGGAACTCCTGTTTTTTGACCGCTTCGTTGCGGGCGAACTCGCGCATGCCCTGCCAGGCGTTCCAAGTTTCCGCCGGCGTGGGAATGCGCTGGCTTCCGGTGTGAACGACGTGCGAGCAGAGCATCCAGAAACCCATGAACAGGGCGATCACGACGCCCGGAAGCACGGTGTTCGTCACAACCTGCTGCCACTGCTCTTTGACATCATGGCGGGCGATGATTCGAACAAAGGGGCTGAAGTAGCCGAGACCGAGCTTCTCCAGCAGGGACGCAAAGGCGAGCATGCGGAGTGGTTCTCGTTTCGGAGCGGTCATCGCGGCAACGGTGGTCGTGGGGGTGGTGTCAAGGGTGGTGGCGTTCATGATGGCGGCGGCTGTCAGGGACGTGGTCGAGGTTTACTTGAGGCCAATCTCGAAGGCCTTGAGGTAGTCGTTCGGCTTGCGGCCGTCGTAGGTCTTGCCGTCGATGAACTCGGAGGTCGGTTCACGGTAGCCGTCGGTGCCGAGCGGGAAGTCAGCCTCGGTGAAGAAGCCTTCCTTGATGAGCAGCTTCGCGGCCTTTTCATAGAGATCGGCGCGATAGACCGACTTCGCGGTCTCCGCATACCAGGCGTCGGGCTTCTGCTCCTTCACCTGGCCCCAGCGCACCATCTGCGTGAGGTACCAGATGCAGTCGCTGGCCCAGGGATAGGAGGCGTGGTGCTTGAAGAAGACATTGAAGTCAGGAGCGGGGCGTTTGTCGCCGGGCTCGTACTCAAACGTGCCCGTCATGCTGTTGGCGATCACCGCCTCGTCAGCACCCACGTAGTTCGGAGCGCTGAGGATCTTCACCGCTTCCTTGCGGTTCTCCGGGCCGGCATCGAGCCAGGCACAGGCGCGGATGATGGCCTTCGTCAGCGCCAGCGTGGTGTTTGGATTCTTTTCCGCGAAAGCCTTGGTGATGCCAAAGACCTTTTCAGGATTGTAGGCCCAGATTTCGTGGTCGGTGATGACCGGCACGCCGATCTTCTTGAACACGGCCTGCTGGTTCCAAGGCTCGCCCACGCAATAGCCGACGATCGTGCCGGCTTCGAGCGTGGCGGGCATCTGCGGCGGAGGCGTGACGGAGATGACGAGGTCGCCATTGAGCACCCCGGGAATGTTTTCCTCACCGGACTTCGGATCGAAGTAGAAGCCGGGATTGATGCCGCCGGCGGCAAGCCAGTAGCGCAGTTCGTAGTTGTGGGTGGAGACGGGGAACACCATGCCAAACTGCAGCGGCTTGCCGGTGGCCTTGGCTTCCATGACAACGGGCTTGAAGCTGTCCGCCTTGATCGGATGCACGGGCTTGCCGTCGGCATCCTTCGGGATGGAGGTCTTCATCTTTTCCCACACCGCGTTCGAGACGGTGATGGCATTGCCGTTGTAGTCGAGACTGATCGGCGTGATGATCTCGGCCTTCGATCCGAAGCCGATGGTGGCGCCGATCGGCTGGCCGGCGAGCATGTGCGCGCCGTCGAGTTCTCCGGAGATGACGCGGTCGAGCAGGACCTTCCAGTTGGCCTGGGCTTCGACATCGACGATGAGGCCTTCGTCTTCAAAGAAGCCTTTTTCCTTGGCGATGACGAGCGGGGCGCAGTCCGTCAGCTTGATGAAGCCGATCTTGAGCTGGTCCTTTTCGACATCGAGCAGCTCGGTGGTACCGGCGAAGGCGGATGCGGCGAGCAACACCGCGAGGTGGGTGAGCGTGGTGAGTTTGAGTTTCATGCGATTGCTTTTTTGGGGCGTGGGTTGGCTTTGGTGTGTTTGGAGGCGGCGGCCTTGGCTTCGGGAAGAGAAAGGGAGTGCGAGGTCCAGCACTCACGCAGCGCGGTCATGCCTTCGGCGCGCTCGGTATGGGTGATGTGTCCGTGGGCGATGAATTGATCGAGCAACCAGCGTCCGCGCTCGCTCGTGGGTTCGTTCGCCTCACGACGGTGGAAGATGTGGAAGCTCGTGACATCCACGGTGCTCTCCGTGCCCAGACTCAGCGGACCGACGAGCGACTGTTTCAGAATTTCCTCATTGCCGGCGAAGTAACCGCTGGCTGCCAGGATGCGCACCACCTCGGGGCGGTTGTCTTTCATGTCGCAGAACGCGCAGGACTCTTTCAGCGCGGCGACGATGGCCGCGGCCTCCTCGCGATGGCGCTCGATGAAGTTCTCCGTCGTCAGCAGCACTTTTTCCGGATGTCCGGGCGCAAGCTGCTCGCTGGTGGCGGCGATCCAGCCGATGCCGCGTTCGACGGCCACCGAGTTCCACGGCTCGCCGACACAGTAGCCGTCCACCAGTCCGGCGGCGAGGTTGGAAGCCATCTGCGTGGGCGGCAGTGCGACGATGCGCACATCCCTGTCCACATCGACACCGCCTGCGGCAAGCCACTGGCGCAGCAGGAAGAAATGAGAAGAGTAACGGGACACCATGCCAAAGGTGAAGCGGCGGCTGGAGCTGCTGCGGATGAGCATCTTCAGGCTCGCGGCATCGCGCACGCCGCGGTTCCAGAGATCACGGCTCAGGGTGATGGCGTTGCCGTGCAGATTGAAGACGAATGGGGCCACCACCCGGCAGGGGGGCGTGCTCAAACCCAGGCGCATGGCCAGCGCAAGACCGGCAATGGCGTGGGCGGCATCCACCTGGCCGTACAGCAGCTTTTCACGAATGGTGGCCCATCCGACTTCACAACTTAACTCGACGCGCACGCCATGTTTGCGAAACAGCTCGCGCTCCCGCGCCACCAACAATGGCGCGCAGTCCGCCAGCGGAATAAAGCCGATGCGAACCGGCTGAATGACCCCGCTGAGGACCGCTTGAGGAGTGGACGCTGTTTTTGACATGACGCCCTTCCATTCAGCACCCGGGATGCCAGCATGCCAAAATCGCTCATAAATGATGCGCAATGTTTTTCACTTGGTGTATGAATGGCATTCATGGACTATGCCATCGACACACGCCAGCTTCGCGCCTTCGTCTGCCTTGCGCGCAGCGGAAGCTTCACGCAGGTGGGCCGCGACCTGCACCTCACGCAGAGCGCCATCAGCCACGCGATCAAGTCCCTCGAAACCGATCTCGGCAGCCAGCTTTTTCATCGTCAGGGAAAGAGCGTGCACCTCACCCATGCCGGGCGTGAACTGCTGCCGCATGCCGAGGCCATCCTGCAGTCCATGAGCCACGCGCGCGCCGTTCTCGGCACGCTGGACCAGTCACCGCGCGGCAAGCTCCGCATCGGCTGCACCACGGCGGCGGCGCAGTTCATCCTGCCGACAGTGTTCCGCGAATTCAAAGAATCCTTTCCTCAATATGAGATCCAGGTCGTCACGGGCGAGACCCCCGACACCATCGAACGCCTGCAGAAGAACCAGATCGACATCGCGGTCAGCTTGCGGCCCAAGGACGCCTCACGCCTGGTCTGTCATCCCATCTTTGACGACGCGCTGGAGTTTCTCGTCTCGCCCCTGCACGGATGGGCGCAGCAGGCGCCGAAGCTGAAGGACACCGCCAGCGAGACCTTCATCGTCGCCAGCCGCAACAGCATGAACTTCATCCTCATCCAGGAATACTTCATGAAGTACGGCGTCCGGCTGAACAACTTCATCGAGCTGGGCAGCTCGGAGGCCACCATCGAGCTCGCCAAGCTGGGCATCGGCGTCGCCATCGCGGCGCGCTGGATCGCACGCAGCGAGATCGAGGCCGGGCAGTTGATCGCGCAGCCGATGCCGCGTGGCAAGCTCAAGCGCCACTGGGCCGTCTCCACGCTCAAAGATCGTCCGCTCAATCTACCGGAGCGAACCTTCATCGGCCTGTGCGAGGAGGTGGGACGGCGGATGATTGATGCTAAAACATGATCGGCTGTCTCATTCAATGACTCACACCCTGGCCCCCATCAACACTTTCATCACGTCGTCCATCGTGATCCATCCGGTGATCTGGTTCTGCGCGTCATCGATGAGGGCGGCGATCTCCTGTTTTTCGAGGAAGAGGGTGAGCAATTGGGTGAGCGAGGCTTTTTCGTCGATGTGGAGCACGGGGCGGATGAGGCTGCGCCAATCAGATTCGGGTGTGGTGAGATTCTGGACGAAAAGCTCGCGGACGCGGATGTAGCCGGTGATGAGGTCGAGCGTGCCATCGGTGCTCACGGGATAACTGCGGTGGAGCTTGGGGCCGAGCGCGGTGATGTTTTCGAGGAGGCTGCGACGTGCATCAAAAACGCGCACGGCCTCACGCGGCACGAGGGCGGTCTTCACGCGGCGGGCGCTGAGCGTGGCGGCGTGGATCATGATGAGCTCCTCGCGGTTGTGGATGAGCTGCTCGGCCTTCGCGGCCCGGACGAGCGTGATGATGTCCATGATGTGATCGCTCTGAGTCTTTGGGGCGACCGAGGCGCTTTTAAGAAGCGCGCAGAATTTCTCCATCACCACGGCCAACGGCAGGCAAAAGCGCACCATCCCAGTCAGCGGGCCGATGAGTCGTGGCGCGAGGGCTTCCGCGTGATGCACGCCGAGGATCTTCGGAGCAAGTTCGCCACCAAAGAGCACCAAAACGCTGATGATGATCGAAAACAGCCACAGCCAGCCTTCGCCAAAGACCTGCACAAACACCGCGCCTGCCAGCGTGGCGAAGCCCGTGCCTGCGAGCGTGTTGAAAACCAAAATGGCCGACATCGGACGCTCGAACTTGTTCTTCATCGCCAGCCAGCGAGATGCGACTCGATCAGCGCCATTCTTTTTGGTCTGAAGCCGCAGGCTGAGCGGATTGAGGCTCAGCAGCACGGCTTCGGTGAGCGAACAGAGGAAGGAGATCGCGAGCGCGGAGGAGCAGATGAGAATCAGAACGAGAAACATGCGTCAGGAGCTTCGATGGTGGCGCAGGAGCGTCGAACTACAGAGGCCGAGACGACGATGCCGAGACCTCCGAAGAGAGCTTTTTTCATAAGGGTGACGTGGGGATGAGCCTCGCCACCCGTGGTCGGGCAGGTGTCGGAAGTCTGAAGTTGGGAGCCTTCCTGATCGGAGCGGCAGGAGGCTTTCCGAGCGTCGGATCAGCCGGGAATGGGAATCAAATCATCACGCAGTTGAGGAAGTCGGCGACGAACTCATTCTTCGGGTTCTCGCGGAGTTGGGAAGGCGAGCCGACTTGTTGAACGTCGCCTTCGTTGAGGATGACGACGCGGTCCGCGAGTTCGAAGGCTTCGTCTTGATCGTGAGTGACGAAAAGTGTGGTGACGCGGGTCTCGTCATGGAACTGACGCAGCCACTTGCGCAGGGTCTTGCGGACCTTGGCGTCGAGAGCACCGAAGGGCTCGTCGAGCAGCAGAACTTGCGGGCCGACGGCCAAGGCGCGGGCGAGCGCGACGCGCTGTTTTTGGCCGCCGCTGAGCTGGGAGGGGTAACGGCCGCCGTAGCCTTCGAGGGCTATGCGGCGGAGGAGTTCGGTGACGGATTTGTCGATGTCTTCACGGTCAGGGCGCTCGCTGCGCTTCATGACGCGGAGACCGAAGGCGATGTTCTCTGCGACGGTCATGTTGTTAAAGAGCGCATAGTTTTGGAAGACGAAACCCGCTTTGCGCTCGTAGGCGGTGTGGTTGGTCACGTCGCTCCCGTGGAACTCGATCTTGCCCTCGCCTTCATCGGCAAATTCGAGTCCGGCGATGATGCGCAGCAGCGTTGTCTTGCCACTGCCACTGGGGCCCAGCAGAGCGACGAGTTCGCCGGTGTGAACCTCCAGGCTGACATTTTTCAGCGCGTTGAAGCTGCCGAAGGTTTTGGTGATGTTGTGAATGTGGATGCTCATGCTGCTCCTCGTTTGGTGGTCGTGAGAGTTTTCAAAATCAGGGTCGCCAGAGCCAGCAGCGTCAGCATGGACGCGACGGCAAAGGCGGGGACAAACTGGTACTCGTTGTACAGAACTTCAATGTGCAGGGGGATGGTGTTGGTCTTGTTGCGAATGTGACCGCTGACGACGGACACCGCACCGAACTCGCCCATGCTGCGGGCGTTGCACAGGATGATGCCGTAGAGCAGGCCCCACTTGATCTTCGGCACGGTGACACGCCAGAACATTTGGAAGCCGTTCGCTCCGAGGGTCATGGCGGCTTCTTCCTCGGCCTGGCCCTGGGCTTCCATCTGCGGCGTGAGCACGCGGGCGACGAAGGTGAATGTGACGAAGATGGTGCTCAGCACGATGCCTGGCAGCGCGAAGATAATCTTGATGCCGTGTTCCTTGAGTGCGGGGCCAAACAGGCCCTGTGCGCCGAACAGCAGCACATAAATCAAACCGGCAATGACGGGTGAAACCCACAACGGCAGCTCGATGAGCGAGGTGAGCAGGCGTTTGCCGCGAAACTTGAAGCGAGAGACGCACCACGCGGCGGCGAGTGCGAATGCTGTGTTCAGCGGCACGGTGATGGCGGCGACTTTCAGCGTGAGCCAGATGGCGTGCATCGTGGCAC
>DAORHS010000179.1:0-7966 GCA_035438165.1 Prosthecobacter sp. | reverse complement strand
GTCAGGCGCTGGAGAGCAACGGCTTCACCACTGCCGAGGCGGAGCGCATCGTGATTCCCGGCGGCCAGAGCACGCTGAGTCTCGGCGTGCAGCCGCAGACGGTGACGGTGGACCCGAAGACAGAGCTGGATGCCGAAGTGGCCCAGGTGCAGACCGAAGCGCTGGCGGGCAAGGTGAAAATCGATGTGGTGAAGGGTGAGATCACCGTCTTTGTGCCACTGACGAAAGAGGAGTCCGAAATGGCCGAGAGCGTGGCGAAGACCCCCGAGGCCAAGACCAAGATTCGCCAAGCCGTGCAGAAGGTGATCGAAGCCGAGAAGGCCATGGGCGGCACCGGCGGGGCGCGTGTGGCGAGTGGTTACGAGCAGCAGCTCGACTTCATCGTGCCGCTGCTGTGCGTGAACGAAGACGGCGAGCTGTTTGAGTTTGAGAGCACTTTCCTGCTGGAACATCCGTGGAAGCTCAGCGCCAAGGACGCCACGCTGCCTGCGACTTACAACCCGCTCAAACGCCCGACGGGCAAGCTGGGCGTGATCGACATCAACGTGAAGGGCAAGGTCGAAGGTGAGGAAGTGGTGCGCGAAGAGCCGGAGGATTTCATTGGCACGCTGCACCAGCAAACGCTGCAACTTGGCGGGGACAGCCATTGGTCACTCGAAGCGCTGGTGGCCTGGATCGACGCCCGCATCGAGCACGAAGACATCCCGATGGGCGAGTCGGCGGAGTTTCTGCGCAAGGTCGTGCGAGGTCTCATGGCGCAGCATGGCGTGCAGGATGTGGACACGCTGGCGCTGGATCGCTTCCGTCTGCGCGACGAGGTGGAGTCACTCATTCAAAGCCACCGCGTCTGCGAACGACACGCCGCTTTCAAAAACTGGCTGCTGCCCGAGTCTGCCCTTTCCGTGAGCGATGAACGTGCCCTGAACTTCAAAACGAGCAGCTACGATCCAAGCTGGCTCTACGAGGGCGGGCATCAGTTCAAGAAGCACTATTTCGGCCCCAAACCCGGCGAATTGCGCGAGAAGAAGGCGGACGGCAAGCTGACGGAAGAGTTTCAATGCGCCTGCTATCTCGATGCGCTGCCCGCTGTGCGCTGGTGGGTACGCAATCTCTCGAACAAGAGCAGCTCCTTCCGCCTGCAAACCTCCCAGCACTGGTTTTACCCCGACTTCATCTGCCAGCTCACCGATGGCCGCACCATGGCCGTGGAATACAAAGGCAAGCACCTCTGGGACGATGCCGAGGAGAAGCGAATGGTGGGAGCCGTTTGGGAAGCACGGAGCAATAAGCGCTGCCTGTTTGTGATGCCGACGGATGGCGAGTTCGGCGTGATCGACGTGAAGGCGGGCGGAAAGTAGTCCTGTTGCTGTGCAACAGGAGGATGAGGAAGCCGTTGCGGCGCAATGGTGGCACTTGCCGACCGTGGTGGCGACGCGGTGCAGGCGAATGACTGCGACGGCGTGACGATAACCTCAACGCCTGAGTTCGTTCATCACCGCGAGCGTCATCGCTTTGATACCGACGGTGATGGAGGGCGCGGCTTCGGGACGGTAGAACGGCGAATGCAGGCTGGGCAGCGTTTCGCCGGTCTGTTTCGCTTTTTCGACCTTCTCCGGCGCGACGGTGCCGAGCCAGGCGAGGAAGACGGGGATCTTGTCGGAGGTCATCGTGTAGCGGGAGAAGTCCTCGCCGGCCATCGTGGCCTTGCGTTCGATGACGCTGGCTTTGCCAAACGCCTTCGACCACACGCCGGTGACGCGAGCCGTGAGATCGGGGGCATTGAACAAAGACGGTGTGCCAGGACCGAGCAGGGAAATTTCCGGCAGCAGATTCTCCGGCAGTCCGGCGGCGATGCCGAGGCCGCGGCAGATGCGCCTGATCGAATCGAGCACCTGCGTGCGCGTTTCAGGGCTGGTGGTGCGCACGGTGAGGCCGAGTTCGACCTTGTCAGGGATGATGTTGTGCTTCGTGCCGCCGTTGAACTTGCCCACCGTGATCACCACCGGCTCCACGGGATGCAGCTCGCGGCTGTCGATGGTTTGCAAGGCCAGCACGATCTGCGAGGCGAGCACGATGGGGTCCTTGGTCATGTTTGGCATGGCACCATGACCGCCGATGCCTTTCACGACGATGTCCACGCTGTCCGTGCTCGCCGTGGCCGGACCGCTGGTGACGCCAAAGCTGCCAACGGCGAGTCCCGAATCGCAATGCAGCGCCAGACACACGTCGGGTTTCGGAAAGCGCTGGAACAGGCCGTCCTCGATCATCGCCTGCGCCCCCGCGCCGCGTTCCTCCGCCGGTTGCGCGATGAAAACGAGCGTGCCTTTCCATTTGTCCTTCGAAGCCACGAGCGCCCGTGCCGCGCCGACCCAGCAGGTCATGTGCACGTCGTGCCCGCAGGCGTGCATCACATGCACATCGTTGCCCGCGTCGTCCTTCGTGACGGTCTTGCTCACATAGGGCGCCGAGCCGATCTCGCGCACCGGCAGTCCGTCGAGGTCGGTGCGCACGAGCACCGTTTTGCCCGGACCGTTTTTCAAAACACCCACCACGCCGAAACCGCCGACCTTCTCCGTCACCTCGAATCCCAAGGCCCGAATCTCCTCCGCCATTCGCGCACTCGTTTTCTCCTCGTGAAACGACAGCTCGGGATTCGCATGCAGATGCTCGTAAAGCTGGATCAATGACGGACACTCCTTTTCGATGAAGGCGTCGATGGTATCCGCGGCGTGCAGGCTGGCGGTGGCGAGAAGAGTGAGGAGGAACGGTTTCATGCAGGAAAGTTGCGGAGGATGATGGGATGTCGCTGGTGTCTGCCTCAAGGCTTCAGTTGCACGATGAAGTCAAACAACTCGCCGTAGCGTTTGCCGTCGAGCGTGATGTCCATGGGGACCATCTGCACGCCCGCAGGCAGCTTGTCGGGATCAGGGATGAGTCTGACTTTGAAGCTCTGGCGTGACTTCGGCTCGACCGTGCCGACGAGTTCGGCGGGCTCGGCTTTGAGGCCGGGCGGCGGTTTGAGCATGATGCGATGCTGCTGCAGGCTGTCGCGGAAGTTGCGCACGGTGATGCTGACCTCGGTTTCCTTGGCCACATCGACGCGATACGGATAGGCGCTGACCCAGTAGGGATCGAAGAGGTACTCGTAGTTCGCATCGGGCAGCAGGTCCTTGTATTTGCGGATCGCACGCAGCGCCCAGTCATGATAGCGCTCGATGAAGGCGGCGGGTTCGGTCATGAGCACCCCGTGCGCGCCCATGATGATGTCGGGCTGGAGCTTTTGCAGATACTTCGCGGCCACGAGGTAGCCTTCGTCGATGATGGCGCTGTTGCGGGCGTTCACGCACTCGTGGCCGTTCTGTGCGGGATCGGAGGGATCGCCAAAGAGATTGTCGCCGGTGAAGACGACCTTTTTGCCGTCGAGTTCGAGCCACAGCGCGTTGCCAAACTCGGTCTGGCCGGGCATCCAGTCGATGTGCAGCTTGTAGCCCTCCCACTCGATCACGTCACCGGCTTTGAGGATGCGATCGATCTTCGCGTGCTCGAAGCCGGCGTTGTAGGCGCCGATCATCGCCGGGTAGTCGTAGTAGCGCGGGTTTTCGCACTTGTCGGCAATGGTGTCCATGGTCCAGAACTTCACGCCATGGTCCTTCAGTGCTGGGAAGAGCGTGAAGTGGTCACCATGCGAGTGGGAGATCCAGCAGGCGTCGATCTGCTTGAGCCCGAGATGCTCCTTCATGTCGCTGATGATGCGCTCCAGCACGAGTTTCGGGAACAGGCCGCAGTCGAGCAGCAAGGCGTGGCCGCTGTCGGCGATGAGGATGGCGAAATTCTTCCCCGCCATCTCCGGGCCGAACATGTAGAGATGCGGCGTCACCTGCACGATGTAGTGCGCCTTCGTCGGCTTCGTGGCCGGATGCGGACCGCGCTTGGAGTTGTTCACCGGATAGCCGCGAATGTAGTCGGGCCGGAAGTCGGCGAGCTTGTCGTGAAAGGCTTTGAATTGTTTCGCTGCATCGCGAATGACCGGACCTTGGGAAGGGAAAGCTGTCTGAATGTCCTGTGTGGCGAGATTTGCCGCCGAGGCAATGAGCGCATCGAGCCCTTTGGCAAAGCCATAGTCCCACTCGGTGTCGAACCAGTTCGTCATCTTCACGCCGTCATGCATCACGCCTCCGGTGAAAGCGAAGGTCTGGTGCCCGCCCTTCAATGCGTAACTCATGCCTCCCGGCGAGTGTCCGGGCGTGGCGAGGCATTGAATCTGCCGCCCATGCCACTCGAACACCTCATCTGTCGCCAGCCAGCGATCCACCTTCAATGGCGACTGCGGAGGTCGCACGTAGCTGGAGCCGTGCACCGAGTACTTGTCGCCGAGGCGCGGATTCCACTTCCGAAATGCGGTCGGCGTCTCCAGCAGCTCCTGCTCGTCCTTGGGTGCAGCGACTTTCGTGATCGTGCGATCCAAGTGCGACGCGCCTTGGAGCAACTCCCGATGATGTCCGGTGAGCAGCAGCCACTCGATCTTCTTCACGCCGATCTCGCCCAGGTGTTCCAGCACACTGCCATCCCCGAGATCGAACATCAGCGCCGCATCGCCATCGCGCAGGACGTAGCTGTTGCAGGTGCTCTGCCAGACGAAGAGGTCCGGCGCGACTTCCTGGAAAGCCGCATGCACGGTCGCGTGCAGCAGTGCGAGAGCGATGAGAGAGCGTTTCATAAGCGTGTTGGATTCGATCATTCCGGCCTGCCGTTCTCCGCGGGCTTCCGGCCTTCGATGAGCGCCTTCGCCTGGCGCACATAGCGCTCACCGAGGAGTTTGTAGCCGGGCTTGGTGTAATGCAGGTCGTTGGTCATCACGCCTTTGACCTCCTTGTCATTCAGGTCATCGCAATCGACCCACGCGCCGTGCGGATCGGTGTTGGCGACTTCGACCTGAGCCTCGCGCACGGTTTTCCACGCGGGTGGGTTGATGCGGTCGTGGTCGCTGATGCGCCCGATGACGACGTTCATGTCGGGTCGCTTCAGATCACGGCGCAGGCTGGCGATGAGCTGCTTCAAGGCGTCGGCATAGGGCGCGTGCAGGCCGGTCTTGGAGTCGTTCTCACCCTGCATCCAGCAGAACGTGACGGATGCGGGATTCGGATGCTGCTTCAGCAGTTCCGCGAACTGCTCCAGGACTCGCGGGTAGAAGATCGTGCCCTTGCTCTTGTCCTTCTCGCGGACCTTGGCGACATCCACACCGTGCTTCGTGGCGAGATCGTTCCACTCCTCCACCCAGTAGCGGATGGGCATGCCACCGACGGCGACCTTGATGTAGGCCACGTCGGCCTCAGGGAAAAGTTTCTTTGCCTCCGGTTCAAACCCCAGCTTCGGATCCATCCCGGCCATGTTCGACTGGCCGGTGAGGATGAAGAGATGCGCCGGTTTGTCAGCGGCGGAGGTGAGGCTGGTAAGAAGGAGGGAGAGGGCGAGCGTCAGTCGTTTCATGGTCTGGCAGTGTCTCCGGTTTCCAACGAGGAATGCGAGCACAACCTTCCGTGAAGAACCAACAACGGCGCTTCACTTCTTCTCCCACATCGACTTCAACGCCTCAACCGTGCGCTCGACGAGCACCTGGCCGCCATCGGGACCGATCTGGCTGCTCTGGATCACCGCGCCGTAGCCGCCGTGCTTCATGGCGCGTTCGGAAGGCAGGTAGGTGCCGGGACCGGCGAGCTGGATGACGAACGTTTGAATCGCGGGGCTGCGGGCCTTCATCTGGATGCCGAAATCGGTGTAGAGCTCGAATTCGTTCGTGCAGATGGCGATGTCGCCGAGACGTAGCGCGTGCAGTTCCATGACATAAGGCTCCTGCGTGCCCGCCTGCTGCTCGTGGTAGCGGTCCACCACACGCTGATTCCAGCCGAGGTTCCACTTCTGCTTCGGATCGTCCTTATACTTCGCCGTTTCGGTCATCGCGGCGGCTTTTTCCAGGATGGTGACCTTGCGGTAAGGCAGCTCGATGTCCTGAACGTGATGCTGGAAAGGCACATCGCTGCGGATGTCATGCTTCGCGCCTTCATAAGCCTCTTCCCAGGCATTCGTGATGCGACGCGCCAGTTCATCGAGACGCGAGATGCCGCCGCGCAGCTTGCGCATGCGCTCGTCGGCATCGCGACCGTAGGCGAGGCGAGGTGTCACATCGCCACCTGCACCGGTCCAGGCGAGAATGTGCAGGTCCTTGCCATGCTTCTCACGCAAACGCGCGCGCACTGGATCCCAGAAGTCGGCGTGAATGGCGGAGTTGCCGCCGACCTCCTGCGACGGGCAGGCCACATTGACCACGGTGGCGATCAGCTTGTCAGCGGCGTCCCAGAAGCAGAGCACTTCAAGATTGTGATCCTCGTAGCTCTCGATGCCGCGGAAGTTCGGCGAATCCGGCTTCCCATACATCACCGCCGTGCCGTCGGCAAAGTAGGGGCGGCGGTTCTGCGCGATCACGGCCTGGCTCTGGCCCCAGGCCACCTTGCCCGGCTGGCGCTTCTGCCATGCCTCGATGATGCCGTCCGCCACCTTGGCCGTCATCCAGTCCGCATACGAACCGGGCTGCATGATTCCGGTCTCAGGCAGCGCATACTTGCCATCGACCGTGACGGGCGCGGTGTGGGTGTGCGTGGCGTTGAGGAAGATCTTCTTCAAATCAAAGCCGGGCAGCCGGTTGCCGATCTTCTCGCGCACCTTCGCCAGGATGCCCTGCCGGATCGCCACGAGATCGCACGACACCATGATCGCCTGGTCGGTCGCCTGATCACCCTCGCGCGATTCCAAAGCGAGCACGGTGGCGAAGATGTGCGTCACCGGCTTCTTCGAGATGCGGACGTTGCGTTGTCCGTCGAGCGCGACCGGTTCGTCCGGTGTGATGTCGATGGTCGTCGCGCCGATGTGAAGCTGCGCGGCGTGAAGCGAAGTGCAGGCGGCAAGGAAAAGCGGAAGCAGGCGGCGGATGGTCATGGCCTTCAAACGCCTGTGACGCCGTGTTTCTGAACGCTCAGGCCGGTTTCACCGAGAAATCGCTGTCATCCAGCGAACGCAGCACCAGTTCACGCGGCACGCAGAAGTCGTCCATCTCGATGCAGCTCACGATGCCGTCGGCGATGTGTTCGGGCTTGAGAAAAAGCTGCTTCGGAGCCTCTCGCTGCGAAGCATCGTCCCAGAAGGCGGTGTCCACGCCGCCGGGGAGAATCGCCGTGACGCGGATGCGATGCGCGGCGGCTTCTTCCGCAAGGCCCTGTGTGAAACCACGCACGCCCCACTTCGCGGCGCAATAGACTGTCTCGCTCGGGATGCCGCGCAGGCTGGCGGTGGAGATGACGTTGATGATGTGACCGTGCTTGTGCGGGATCATGGCCTTCAGCGCGGCCTGCGAGCCGAGGATGGTGCCTTTGAGGTTCACATCGAGCATGAGGTCGATCTCGCTTTCGGTGTAATCCGGAATCCAGCGATGGCGGGCGAGGCCGGCGTTGTTCACCCACACGCTGATGGGGCCGAGCTGCTCGGTGATTTGATCCACGGCGGCTTGCACGTCGGCGGCGCGGGTGACATCGCAGCGGATGGAGATGGTGTTGGGATGATTCAGATCGACTTCGACGAGATCGAGAAGCGCCACACGCGCCCCGCGAGCGAGCAGCGCTTTGGCGGTGGCGAGGCCGATGCCTTTCCCGCCGCCGGTGACTACGCAGACTTGATTGTGAAGATTCATAGGCCGCGACATTGGCGCGCGGCGGCGGTTTGCCAAGCGCCGGAGCGATCACTCATGCGGCGGCTTCACCACGAGCACGGAACAGGGCAGCCGGGTGAGCACGCGTTCGGCGGTGGAGCCGAGGAGGAGGTAGCGCAGGTTCGTGCGGCCCAGGGCACCCAGAATGATGAGATCCGCAGCCGCCTTTTCCGCATGGTCCGCGATGCCGCGCCCGAGGTTGCGGTCCTC
>DAORHS010000178.1:0-7971 GCA_035438165.1 Prosthecobacter sp. | reverse complement strand
AGGCGTAAAACTTGTCGATGGCAGCCTCGATGTCGGCTTTGGAGGAAGCCTTGTCCCACTGGCCGCGCGAGAGCAGGAGATAGTCGGAGGATGCAGGTGTGCTCATGGTGCGGAAGGTTGCGCCGCGGGCGCGGTGGCGAGTTTGGCGACCTCGGCGAGGCCTTTTTCAAACTCCGGGCCGCACATCGATTCGCAGTTAAAGACGAGGCCCATCACCTTCGCGAGCAGGCCTTCGTTTTTGCCATACATCGCCCAAGTGACGGTGGTTTTGCCGCCTTCGGTTTTGAAGATGTAATCGACGGTGCTGACGCCTTCCATCGGCGCCAGCCAGTCCATACGCAGACGGATGAGTTCGTTCGGTTTGCTCTCGGTGATGGTCGCCTTGCCCTTGCCGGTCAGCTTGCCATCCCAGGTCGAGATCGAGCCGACACCGGTCTCCGGTCCGGCGTATTCGACCTTCGCTCCCGGGTCCATTTTGAGCCACGGATTGAACTCGTTGAATTTCTTGTGGCTGTTGAACCAGACGAACACCGCCTCCGGCGGCGCGGCAATGGTGATGCTGCGCTCGACGCGGAAGTCGGGTGATTTCAGCAAGGCAGCGGCAAGGATGCCGACAACGAGTACGGCGAAACCGATGAGGATTTTCTTGATCATGATGGTGGTGTGGTTGGGGTGGGGTGGGGTGAACTGCAACGGTGTGGCGGCGTTGCGCTAGCCACGAACGGCGGCCTCGATGGCGGCTACATCGATCTTGCTCATGGTCATCATGGCCTCAAAGGCTCGCTTTGCGATGGTGCGGTCGGGATTCGTGAAAGCCTGAGTCAAGGCGATGGGAGTGATCTGCCAGTGAATCCCCCATTTGTCTTTGCACCAGCCGCATTGACTCTCCTCGCCGCCGTTGCCCACGATGGCATTCCAGCAGCGGTCGGTCTCGGCTTGATCCTGGGTGGCAACCTGAAATGAGAAGGCCCAGTTGTGCACCACTCCTGGCCCTCCATTGAGTCCGATGCACGGGATGCCCATCACGGTGAACTCCACCGTGAGCACCTCGCCTTCTTTGCATGATGGATTGTCGGCCGGTGCCCGATGAACCGCGCCAACGGAGGAATCCGGAAACGTCGCGGCGTAGAAGCGTGCGGCGGCCTCGGCGTCTCGATCGAACCAGAGACAGATCGTGTTTTTCGCGGGAAGGCTCATGGGTGGTCAGGTGAGTTGGAGTCCAGGCTTTAGCCGACGGTTTGAGGAGGTCGCGAGGTCAAAGATCGGCCAAAGCCTGCACTCCAACCTCGCCAGCGATGTGTTCTTCGATGTTCGGGAACTATTTGCGGGTAAAAATCACCGGCGGGCCGCAGGGAGCGCTTTTGCCGTCTTTCCAGGACACGCCTTCGAGCTTGAAGTGGCTCGCATCGAGGAAGGTGTAGGTCGCGCCGTGCATGTGCATGTCTTTGGCGGTATTCAAGCCGGGCGTCGGGGCCAGATCAAAGGTCAACGAGTCCGCAGAGCTCTTCACGAGCTTCATGCGTGGCTGGTTCCGCAGCATGCAGTAGTGCGTCATCGTGAGCTTGCCGTTCACGTCATGATAGACGCTGAGCATCTCCATCGGCGTGCCTTCCGCAAAGCGCTCCTCGACGACCGAATCACCCGCGATGAGGCGGAACTCCGTGTTCATCTTTCCCATCTCCGGCGAATCCGCCGACCACCTGCCCACCAGCGACTTCATCCGCTCAAAGGCGGCCGAGCCCTTGTAAGGCGGCATGTCGGCGCAGGCGGCATGTTTGTTCTGGCCAGACTGGCACGAGGTGAGTGCCGCCAGAGCGGCGACAGCAAGGAGGAGCGCGTGTTTGTTCATGAGACGGTAGGTGGACAGTTCGTTGGACGGGCCGGATGATATGTCCCGTCACAGCATCGACGAGCGACAAAAGCCCGCGAGGACAGAAAAGTGAAAAAAGTTTCGCCGGGCTCGCAGCCCCGCGGTATCACCGCTTCAGAATCCGTTCCAGCGGCTTCCCTTTGGCCAGTTCATCGACCAGCTTGTCCAGATAGCGGATCTCCTGCATCAGAGGCTCCTGGATGTCCTCGATGCGGACACCGCAAATGACTCCTTTAATCTGCCTGCGAGCGGGATTCATCGCCGGAGCCTCCCGGAAGAACGCCTCAAAGTCTTTCTGCGCATCGAGCACCACTCTCAAGGCCTCCGGGCCATACCCCGTGAGCCAGCCAATGATTTCGTCCACCTCCGCCTTGCTGCGTCCCTTCCTTTCCGCCTTGGCGACGTAGTGTGGATACACGGATGCAAACCTCGTGGTGTAAATGCGGTGTTTGGTCGGTGTGGCCATCGGGATGAGAGGTTGGATAAGGCAACGGGCGGGCGCTCGACTCACTTCGGCTGCACGAGCAGCAGGTCATCCAGCGTCCTCTCGACGTAGCGGTCGTTGGGCTGGCCGTTCACCTGCTTTTTGATGAGGTAGGCCTGTTGCTTTGAGGGATCAGTTTTCCAGGTAAAGGCGCAGTCGGAGGCGATGTCGATCCAGCCGGTTTCGGAAAGGTTCCAGTAGTCGCGCAGACCGCGTACGGCGTAGAGCACGGCGACGAGGTCCGCCACATGGCGGCTGCGACCTGGACCGCCAAGATAGACCTCGTAGGCGCGGCGGACGGGGTTGCTTTCAGGCGTGTTGACCAAAACGGCGCCGGCTTTCAATCCGCTGGGCAGCGAGCATACCTCGCGCCCGGCGAACTCGAGCCGCACAGGCCACTGGCGGATGACCTCGTGGGCCGATACGGCATCCCGGCGGAAGTTCACGTTGTCGAGCTTGAGGTCGTCAACCGGTGGACTGCCCATGAAGTTGCCGCCCATGCACACCCATTTTATCACCTTGGCGCGGATCAGTTCGAGGCCGCTGACGTGCCCCTCGGAGGAGGGCAGGCGCATCAGATTCCGCAGATTGGTGAGGTAACCGACGGTGACGATGGTGACAGAATGATCCGGCTGCTTCTCCAAGACATCGCGGTAGATGGCGAGCGCATCGGGAATCTCCACTCCCTCGCCAAACCGATGGGGGAACTCCGCCGCAAGCTTCTCGGTGAATCGTGATTTTTCGTTCACCCCAGGCCCTTTGACGGTGCCCACGAGCAGCTCAGGCCGCCGGTAGTAGCGATTGATCGCATCCACAGCGGCACAGGCCGTGGGATTGAGCGAGCTGGAAACCGTGGCGAGGATTTCGCACTCGCCCTGGTTCGCGAGCACATGCAGTACACCCAACGCACCGGCATCATCGCAATCCGTGGCCATGTCCGTGTCGAAAATGATTCGCGGCACGTCTGCCGCGTGGGCTGGCGACGCTGCCAGAAGGAGGAGCGCGAGGAAGGTCGGGAGTCTCATGGGGGTATGATGGATTCGCTACACTCTGATTGGGCCGTTAGGGTGCCGCAGCCCGCCATCCAGCCTTCAATTGCTCAGCCAGGTCGTTCACCAATTCCGCATGGGCGGGCTCGGCAGCGAGGTTTTTCGACTCGGTGGCATCATAAAGCTCGGTGCCGACGAGCTTTTGTTTCGGATCGCGCCACTCGGTGTAGCGCCATTGATCGGTGCGGATCGAGCGGCCCATGATCGGCGGTTTGCCGGGGCGCAGGTATTGGCTGAAGGCGGCTTTTTTCCACGGTTGATCGGGTTTTTCGAGCAATGGCGCGAAGCTGGTGCCTTCGAGATGCCTGGGAAGCGGCAGATCGCAGAGCTGGGCGAGCGTGGGATAGAGATCGACGAGTTCCACGAGGGCTCGGGTGCGTTGTCCGGCGGTTTTCATGCCGGGATGGCTCACGAGGAGCGGGACGCGGGTGCCGTGCTCGAAGTTGGTCATTTTGGTGAAGAGACCGTTTTCGCCGAGGTGGTAGCCGTGATCGCCCCAGAGCACGATGAGCGTGTTTTCACGCAGTCCAAGTCGATCCAGCTCGGCAAGCACGCGGCCGAGCTGCGCGTCCATGAAGCTGACGCAGGCGCGGTAGCCGCGGATGAGATTCAAAGCCATCGCATCGGCAATTTGCCATTCTCCGGCACGGTGCCGTAGCTGCGCAGTTCGTAGTTGTTGTGAAAGGCAGGCTCCGGCGCGGCTTCGGGCCGTGAGGCATTCGCAGGCAGGTGGATCGACTCTGCTGGATACAAGTCCCAGTACTTCTGCGGGCAGGTGAAGGGCAGATGCGGCTTCACAAAACCGACGCCAAGGAAGAACGGCTTTCCGTCGGCTTTGAGCCGTTGCAGGGTTTCCACGGCCTTCGCGGCGGTCTTTGCGTCGGGATAGGATTCGTCCGGTTCATCGGCGGCTTCAAACGGCGCGGCGCGGAGCTGCTTCGGCTGTTCGGCTTTCGGCAGCGCCTTGAGCGCCTTCACATAGTCGAGCGATTCCTTCGTGAACCAGTGCTTGTAAGGCTCGCCGTGATACCACGCCGGCTCGCTCCACGACTGCGGATCATCTCCCGGCTCGCGGTCGCTGTGATGGAAGATCTTGCCGAGCGAGAGGGTGGTGTAGCCGTTGTTTTTGAAATGCTGTGGCAGCGAGATGACATCGGGCATGTTGGGCCGCATGAAGTGCTGGTTGTCGAGCACGCCCGTCGTATCGGGTCGCGTGCCGCTGAGCACGCTGCTGCGGGAGGGATTGCACACGGCGACCTGGCAATATGCGCGCTCAAACAGCATGCCCTGCGTGGCGAGTTTGTTGATGTTCGGCGACTGGATGTGCGCAGCGCCGTAGCAGCCGAGTTCCGGCCGCAGGTCATCGACCACGATGAAGAGAACGTTGAGCGGCTTCGCCGCAAATGACGGACTCAGGATGACGAATGACGAAACGATGGTGGTCAGGAAACGGCGCATGGTTTTCAATTGGGCTTCTTCTTTGTCTCGGCCTCGCGCAGGCGCTGGACCTTGGGTTTGTAACCGGCGGAGCGATTCACCTGCGTGGAACGCAGATGTGTGAGCAGCTTTTCTCGCATCGCATTCAGCGTCTCTCGATGCTCGGATTCTTCAGCGAGATCATGCTGCTCCAGCGGGTCGCTTTTGAGATCGAAGAGGTATTCGCGCTCCTCGTCGGCCCAGTATTTGAATTGCCCATCGCAGGCCATCATGCGCAGCGGCGCTTTGTCGCCGATCTCGCTGACCGCGATGGGGCGAATGCGTTCTTTTTGACCCGTAGCGATGGGTAGGAACGATTTGGCGAAGCGGCCCGGCGTCAGTTCACCGCCGACCGCTTCCACGATCGTCGGATACACGTCCATCATCTGCACGGGCGCTTTGTTGCGGCCAGTTTTCACGTGACCTGGCCAGCGCATGAGCAGCGGAACGCGCGCGGACTCCTCGTAGAAGCGGCCTTTCGTCAGATAGCCATGCGCACCCATCATCTCGCCATGATCGGCGGTGAAAATGACGAGCGTGTTGTCCCAGGTGCCGCGTGCCTTCATCGCCGCCGCCAGTCGTCCGACGCAATCATCCACCAACGCCATTTTACCGAGGTAGTTCGCCAGCATGCGCTTGGTCTCCTCGTGATCGAGCGCGTGGCCGTCGCGCAAATACTTCTCCGGCACGGTCACAGGCAGGGTGAGTTTTTCGGGATCAAACATCGTGGCGTAATCGCCAGGTGCATCGAGCGGCGGATGCGGCGAGTGCAGGCTGACGACGAGACACATCGGCTTGTCCTTGGATTGCGCGCCGATGAAATCGACCGCGAAGCCGGTGGTGAACCAGTCATGGTAGTCCTCAATCTTCGCCACGCTGACACGCGGCTCGAACTCGCCCTTCACATAGCGACCGTGCAAATCGTCGGCCACCGCTTGCAGCAGGCCGATCTTTTGCAGGTGCTGCGAGTAGGGATCACGCCCCTTCGTTGAGTCCGGCGGCCCTGGAATGTCCGCCACATGATCAAGGCCAAGCGCCTTGTGGAATGCGCCGCTGTTCTTGAACTGCTCCTTCCACGCCGGACCCGCCGTCCAATGCGTCTTGCCAATGTGCGCTGTCGTCAGCCCCGCGCTTTGGATATCGCGATACATCGGCGCGTCCTCCGGTTTGGGGAAATAGCCCGATGCATTGCCCCAGATCTCGTGCCCGGCATTGTGCGGATACAATCCCGTCAGCAGCGACACCCGCGCCGGCATGCACACCGGCGAGGTGGTGTAGCACGCGTCAAAGATCAGGCCCTCCGCCGCGATGCGATCCAGATGCGGCGTGCGCACCTCTTTGTTGTCCCAGCCGACATAGCAGGGGCTCCACTGATCCGCGAGAATGACGAGCACGTCAGGCTTGTTCGCGGCGAAGAGCGAAGAGCCGAGGGCGAAGAGGAAAAGGCAGCGCAGCGCGTGTCTCATGGTCGGCTGAGAACGTGTCACCCTTGGTGTTGTGTCACAAATGTCGCCGTAGGACAGGCTTTCCAGCCTGTGATCACCGCAGCCCAGACCCAGCCTGGAAAGGCCAGGCTATTTCACAAACCCGCTCGCCTTCAGCCAGAAGAGCAAATCCGCGAACCAAGGATGCTGCGTGCCGATGAGGCCGGTGCCGTGGTCGCCGTGCTGGTAGAGGTGGAGCTCGTGCGGGATTTGGTGTTGATGCAATGCGGCGGCGTAGAGCTGTGCGTGCTCCACGGGGACCAGTTTGTCCTCCATGGTGTGCCAGAGAAAGACGGGCGGCAGGCCGGGCTTCACTTGCAGCTCGCTGGAGGTCTGGCGGACGAGTTTTTCGTCAGGTGAATCGCCGATCAGCATCTTCCGCGAGGTGGCATGCGGCTTCGTGATCATGCTGATGACGGGATAACACAGGATGGCGAGATCGGGACGCGGGCTGATGTTGTAGTCGCGACCTTCGAGCATGCCATCTTCAGGCCGGTTGATGAGTGTGGAGACAAGATGGCCGCCTGCTGAGAAACCCATCGCGCCGATGCGCTTCGGGTCGATTTTCCACTTCGCGGCGTTGCCACGGATCTGAAGCATCGCCTCGACGGCATCCTGAAGCTGCGCGGGATAGCGATAGCCCGCGCTGCCAAGCCGGTAACGCAGCACAAAGACCGTGAGGCCCTGCTCATTCAACCACAGCGCAAAGGGTTCCGCCTGCCCTTCATAGATGCCGCTGTAGCTGCCGCCGGGAATGAGCAGCATCGCCGCGCCGCTTGGTTTCGCAGGGAGATACGGCGTGAGAGTCGGAATGTCCTTCGCTGAGGTGTCGAGTGCTCCGGGCGCACCATCGGGCCAGAGCGTGATGGGTTTTTCTGCGGCGATCAGCGGTGCGCTGAAGCAGAGAAGAATGAGAAGGAGTTTCACGGGGTCGGTTCAGGTTCAGGTACAGGTCGTAGGCGCACTTCTTTGTCGGTTTCGGCTCACGGCTTCTTCGCGTTCAGCTCGCCAAGCATTTCGACCAAGGCGTCCACCATCTTCACCGAGGCGTCGAGCTGCACTTTGTTGACGCCGATCCACGTTTCGTAGCCGCCGAGCTTGTGTTGTTCGGGCGTCGGCAGGTAGCCGTGGGCGCCGTTGGCGATGGAAATGTTCATGAGCGGCTGGATGGGGCTTCGTTGCTTCAATTCGAGACCGATCTCTGCGAACACCTCGAACGGCATCGCGGCCACGGCGAGGTCGCCGATGCGGTGCGTCTGCACGACGACGTCGAGTGTCGGCGGCATTTCCGGGGAAGCATAGGCGAGCACGGTGCTGTAAGTGCTATACCGGCTGCTGCTCATGGGTTTAATCCGTTTGGCCTTCACCGACTCCGCCCACGCGACCTCCTCCTTCGTCGGATAGCGCCGCTCAAAGGTGAGCGTGCGCTGCACCGACGACAGCTTCACATGATCGTGCCATTTCAGTGTTTTGTGCGCCTCCATCACTTTGCTGGCGCACAGGTCCGCCACCTCGCGGGCTTTTTCGAAGGGTTGATACTTTTTCTTTGGCTGCGGGCCGCGCTTGGCCAGTTCCTCGTCGGAGTAGCGCTCCAGATTGTTCACGTCG
>DAORHS010000177.1:0-8029 GCA_035438165.1 Prosthecobacter sp. | reverse complement strand
CGGGAACTGTTTCCTCACGCGCGGGTGTTTCCGATGTACGGGCTGACGGAATGCAAGCGGGTGTCGATCCTGCTGCCTGAGGAGCTGGATGCAAAGCCGGAGTCGGTGGGCCGAGCGCTGGATGGCACGGAGGTGTTTGCGATGGATGCGAACGGCCATCGTCTGCCGGCGGGTGAAACCGGCGAGCTCTGCGTGCGCGGTCGCCATCTTGCGCTGGGCTACTGGCGCGCGCCGGAGGAAACCGAGAAGCGCTACAAGTTCATCGGCGAGGGGCACTCGCGTGTGCTGGTGAGCGGAGATTTCGGCAGCGTGGATGCGGAAGGTTTTCTGCACTTCCACGGACGCAGCGATTTCCTCATCAAGCACAAGGGCCACCGGCTGAGTCCCGCTGAAGTGGAAGAGGAGGCCTGCCGCATCTGCGGCGTGGTGGCGGCCGGATGCGTCAAAGACGAGGCGAAGGACCTGTTGTGCCTGTTTGTGAGTGTGGCGGACGCTGAACTTGACGAGCCGAAGATCATTCAAGAGCTGAGCTTGAAACTGGAACCGGCCAAGGTGCCGAATCGCGTGATCTTGCTGCCCGAACTGCCGAAGACCGGAAACCAGAAAGTGGACCGCAAGGCGCTGCGGGCGATGCTTTGAATCATGAACGCCGAATTTGCCCACGAATTGATCTCGAAGCACGGCTCGCCCTTGTTTGCGTATGATTTGGATGCGGTCGCGGCCCGAGCGCGGACTTTGATCGCCGGACTGCCGGAGGGGGCGAGGTTGTACTATTCTTTCAAGGCGAATCCACTGCCGGCCATCGCCCGCGAGCTGCGGGCGCATGGCGTGCGGGCGGAAGTGACTTCGGCGGGGAAACTCGTGGCGGCGCAGAAGGCGGGTTTTGAGGACGACATCGTGTTTGGAGGGCCGGGCAAGTCGGAGGCGATGATCGCCAAGGTGCTGGCGGCGGGCGTGCGGCATTTTTCCTGCGAGTCCTTCACGGATGCGGCGCGGCTTTCGAAGATGGCGACGCAGGCGGGCGTGGAGATCACGGCGATGCTGCGTGTGAATCCGCAGCAGGCACCCGACGCACGGCTGGCGATGAGCGGCGTGGAAAGCCAGTTCGGTTTCGATGAGGCGCTGCTGCTGGCGGACGGCGCGGCGGACAGGCTGCGGCTGCCGAATTTCGTCATGAACGGTGTGCACGTCTATTTCGGCACGCAGGTGGCCTCGGTGGAGGCGCTGGCGAAGAACACGCGCTGTGCGCTGGAGACGACGGCGCGGGTTTCGCAGGCGCTGGGCTTTGAGTGCGTCGTGGTGAACTCGGGCGGTGGTTTTCCCTGGCCGTATGCGAGCGATGCCGCAGGCAGTGACCTTGCGGGGCTGCGCGAAGCTCTCGATGCGGAGTGGAAGGCCTCGCCGCTGCACGGGAAGGCGCAGCTTTGTTTCGAAAGTGGGCGCTATCTCTGCGCGAGCAGCGGCACGCTTTTGACGACGGTGCTGGATGTGAAGAAAGCGGGCTCGAAGACCTACGTGGTGCTCGACACGGGCATCCATCATCTCGGCGGCATGTCGGGACTGGGACGCATTCCACGCGCCTCGTTGACTTTGCTCAACCTCACGGCCCGACGCGAAGGTGAGATGGTGGCCGATGTTGTCGGGCCGCTGTGCAGCCCGCTGGACAGCCTGGCCCGAGGGCAAAAGATGTCGCCCGTGGAGGTGGGAGATGTGCTCGCCGTTCCGAACGTGGGCGCGTACGGCCTGACGGCGAGCTTGGTGGGCTTTCTGAGCCACGAAACGCCTGCGGAGGTGGCGTATCGCGGCACGGAGGTGGTGGAAGCCTGGGCTCTGCCCTGCTGGCACGCGAACTTGCGTGAGGGGTGAACCTTTGTTATGACCCTGCGCCCATGACCGCCACTGATCTCACCCCCAAGCTCCAGGAAATCCTTCGACCGCGTCTGCGCTTTCTCAGCGTGGACCGTGAGGTGCCGATGGATGAGGATCTGGGGAAGCTGGGGCTGGACTCCATGGCGTCGATCGACCTGCTGATGGACATCGAAAGCCAGCTCGGCGTGCAGATTCCTGACGAGATGATGACGGTGGACACTTTCGAGACCGGGAATCACCTGCTGGCGGTGATCGAGAAGCTGGTGTGAAGCAGATTCACAATCCCCAGTCACCCTCGGCGAGGACGGTGCGCTTTGGCAGGGCTTTGAGTGGATCCGGGATGGCGAAGTAATGGCAGACGTGTTCGGGGCGGCGGTGGATAACGGGAGCGTCGTCCCATGTCGAATCTCCGGGAAATGCCGCGAGCGAGAGCAGGCGTCTGCCGCCGAGCACGGCCGGCCGGCGCACAAGCTCGCCAACGAGCGCGTAGAGTTCATCGTTTGTGGCGGCGGTGGTAAAGTGGTCGATCTCCATCCAGGCGGGAATGCCGCGGATGCGTTTGGGGGTGACGAAGAGGTAGCTGGAAAGGCAGCCCGATTCGTCGATGAGGCCCACGAACTGATGCCTGCGCATGCCTGAGGCGGCAAACCAGCGCAGGTATTCCGGCGTGATCCACTTTTCCACCCCCGAACAAGAAAGGCAGGAGGCGGAGACGCTCCGCACCCTGGCGGGATCCATGACGAGATGCCGTCCTGCGGGCAGGACCGGCCACGGGCGGCGCAGAAGCAGCGTGTCCAGGAAACCGAGTGGCACGAAGCGCTTCTGAATGTCGATAAGGCCGGCCCAGCCCGCCCGCTTCAGCAGCTCGCGAACCTTCGGTGTGGGCGTGGTGTCCGCGATGATGGTCTCGGTGCTCAACCGGCGTGAGCGCATGAGCATCGGCAGGCTGGCATTGCGGCATGATTCGTTGATACGCCAGGTGGAGGCGATGAACGCAGGAACGGGTGCGCCTTTGACCGCGTAGCATGTGGGGATGAGGCCGAAAAAGCCGACGATCGTTCCCTCCTGCCGCAGCACCCAGCCGCGCTCGTTCCTCAGGGCCGCGAAGGGATTTTGATCCCACCAATGGGCGAGTCGGCGGTGCCAGACGTCCATCGTCAGACCTTGCGCATCCGTGGCGGCCAGCCACAGCGCCAGCTCATCCCGCGTCGGCGGTGAGTCATGATAATCCTCGATCTGGCAGGCTGGCATGAGCAGGCGGGAGAATGGTGCGCGGAGAGGGATTCGAACCCCCGACCAACTCGGTGTAAACGAGCCGCTCTACCACTGAGCTATCCGTGCTTTATCGTTGATACTGAGGCGTTTGCGACGCTTTTCAGGATGCCACAAATCCCCGTTGATACTGATTTTGTATACTCGTAGTCTCCACGGCATGACAGCAGAGGAGAAAAGAGACCAAAAAGGACAGTGGATTCGGGTGGCACCATGTTTGTATCGCTACCGCAGCAGCGGCGTTTATTATGCCGTAGTGAGGCGCTCTGGCAAGTTGATCCGCCGGAGCCTTGAAACAAACGTCATCGAAGTCGCCAAACGGAAGCTGCGGGACTTCCTGGGCGAACAGGAGCACGCCGCTTCTGATGCGCACAAAACCTACCTCGATGTCCACATGAAGGAGTTCCTGGCAGGAAGGACCGGAGCCCCGAAAACCCTGAAACGCTACCGCCAGCTCACGGACCATGTGTGCGCGAACTGGCCCGGTGGTTCCCATCAGGTTCTCGCCAAGGTGGATCATAGCCAGTGCTCCAAATGGCTGAGCCAGTGGAATGGCAAGGTGGCGGCCTACAATCATGCCCGGCAGTGGTTGCTGGCCTTCTTTGACTTCGCGACCGCCAACCGCAAAATCCAGAGGTCACCGATGGACAAGCGCCTGGTCAAAGCCATGCGACGCCCGCAGGTGATCCGCAATGCGCCCACCCCTCAGGAGTTCGAGACCATACTGACAGAGGTGCGGGCGCAACCCTTCACGGACCATGCGGATGATTCTGCGGATGTCCTGGAGTTCATGGGCCGGGCAGGCGTTGGGCAGGCGGAGACCTCGGGCCTCAAGTGGGAGCACATCAACTTCAAGGACGAGACCATCAAGCTATTCCGGGTCAAAACACAGACCTCATTCCAGATTCCCTTATTCGCCAAATTACGACCGCTGCTCGAAAGGCTCAGGGCAGAGAATCCCGATGCGCCTGCATCTGAGAAAGTCTTCAAGATCAGCGATCCCAAAAAAGCGCTGGCCACGGCATGCAGGAATCTCAAGCTGCCCGCGTTTTCCGCCCGCTCATTCCGCCGGATGTTCATCATCGACGCCCTCAAGAAAGGCATTGCCGTGAAGCGCATCAGCCGATGGCAGGGACACAAGGATGGTGGCGTGCTGATTTTGAAGACTTATTCTGAAGTGATCGAACAGGAGGACGACCGGGAAGCCGCGAACCTCTTGGCGTGATGCAAATCGACACCTTTGTCGCCTCCTCTGGTATCGCTTGCCTCATCCTCGATACATACAGCCACGTCCGCCGTCCGCAGCATGACCGCATGCCTGAGCAGGGCAAGAATTCGCGACCGAGGTTACGCATTCGAGAAAACACCCTGTGGTTGTCGCTTCTGCATTACGCGTCATCCAGGAGCATTCAAAAACGGCTATGTGGAAAAGAAGGTTGTAGAAACCTGGAGCGCCGATCTGCAAGCTGAGACGCTCACATTGATCGCATGCAGGAATTGGACCGATGAAGACCCGGACCTATAAAGGTTCCGCCTCCGCAACATCGAAAGGCAGGTTGAAATACTCGAACACAGCCTTGGTTCGTTCGAAGGTCTGGCGCTCGTTCATTCCGGCACGTTCACACATCTCATTCATCGGCACAAAACCACCGCTGATGAACTGCACCACTTCCAAGGGATTGATCTGCACCTGAACTTGTGGCTGCCCCTGAACCTTGAGCGCATCCAGTGAATCAAGGCAGCACATCACCATCATCATGAGGTTCTCAGTGTCCAGATTGCAGAAATAGAGCCAGTAGGGCCAGACCTCCCAAAGCTGCTTGTAGAACGCTCTGACTTCCGGGATGGCGTAGATCTCTCTGGGGTCGTGATTGTAGCCGTCGATCATCAAGGCCACGCTGTTCATCATGGTTGCCAGCTTTTTGCCCGTCGGCAGACTGCTCTTGCCGAACCTGGACAGGAAATCCTTGGCATCACCGGCTTCCACACGATCCCGGCTGAACTGATAAAGGATGAGGTCGGACATGATGGAAGATGTGAGTGCTTCGGTTTGTCCTCAACTCAAACCCGCTTCGACCATGCGACAGCCGCACGGACATGTGGCAGCTCGGCTTTTATGTCCGAACTGATGCGGGCGTGGAGCTTACGGTATTCATTAAGAACTCGCAGGGCATCCTCACCCATCTCCTGACCGGCAAAGAGTTCCGGGGAGGTGTCGGCGAAGTTGAGGCCCAACTGCACGCCTTTGCCATGCACCTCGGCACCGAATTCGTAGTTGGTCAGCAGCAGGCGGCGCTTCGGGCTGGTCGTAGCACCGCAGGAATCGAGAAACCAGGTGGGTGAACCCGTGGAGTCGGCATGGAGCAGGACCAAGAGCTTCTTCTCGATGTGCCAGAGATCCCGCAGCGTTTCTTCGGTGATCGAGAGCGTGCGCAGATGCACCACCGTCTGGAGAAAGGCGAGATAGGCCTCCGAGTAGCTCGCTCCTTCGATCACAGGCAGCTCAAAGCGCGACTGCAGGCCAGACAGATAAACCGTGGACCGGTTCAGGGCTTTGGCGAGATCGGCGAAGGTGTGCATGGTGCTGATCAAGCACAAACTGCATCCACGCCATGCTGACAGCGCCAGCGTTTGGATTTTGTCCTCATCTTGGCCTTCTGGTCGGGTTCACCCCAGTCCAGTACGGGCAGCGCCCATGCCTCTTGTTTGAATTTTGCAGGTCCTGTGATAATCATAAGTTCGTCATCACCGCAATGCAGGCGTATCAATGATCCCCATGGAGTCTCTGCCCAATTTGCGAGCGATCGCAGGCTGGAAATAGGCACCAGCTTGCGACCTCGACGCACCGATTTCAATGTTTCAGGAGATGCCGCCATGTCGAAGCGGTTGCCGCCACCGCCGGGCCACTCAACCACTTCCAAAGCCATTCCTCTAACCCTCGCGCATTTGAGCAACAGGCTTGAGACAGCGGAGCGGTGGCACGCGTAAAACTCCCCATCATTGTCCACGTTGCCGTTTGGAAATGCGCAGGCACAGAAATAGATCACATGCCGATTCTGCTTTTTCAGCTCAACTGCCCGATCCAGCAAGAGATCGGCTGCCGTTGGATCATGAATGACAATCTTGCGGTTGGAGTGCGGCAGGCGTTTCTTGGCATCATCCAGATAATGCTCGTTACCGAGGGCGCTCATGGTTTCATACCGCGCCGGGCCGACCACCTGCCCGAAGGCATTCCCACGGAACACCGCAGGACGGGCCGATCTCTTCATCCGAATATCCACAAATACCGGCGGCTTGAATCCTCGCTTCCGCTCAACGGCATCAACGGCTTTGACGAGTTCTGGCGCGGCATTGCCCCAACCCCAGTAACCCCACATGTAGATCGTTAACTTGCGCATCTGCGTTCGTATTGAGTGTGTTCAAAGTGCGGTGTGCTCATCAGATCTTGAAATAAGTCACCTCAGCCCCACGCGTCAGGCGTGCTTCCTGCATGGCTTGCGCGAGTGAGAAAGGGCCGGTTTCGTACCTCTGGAAAATGTCCATGCCACGATCAATGGTGATCTTCCAGCCAGTGTCAGTCGTGATGTTTCGGGCGTGGAAATTGGGACTGTGGTCAAACTCCCAGGTGAATGACACGCGCGAGCCAGAGAACGAATCGACAAGTTGATTCAGGTTCTCCTCTTGTTTCACGCAGGAGTCCATATCCGACTGCGTCTTCAGATGCACAGCGACTTCATCTCCTTCAGGCACCAGTTCATGCACCATTTGCAGGAACTCCATCAGGTTCCTAGCTTGGAAGAACATGCGAACATACGGATCGCAAATGGTGATGCTGCGTGCGCCGGTGAGGTGCTTGGCGAACAGACGACGGTAGCTCCAGCCCTTGGTGTTCTCGGGGATCACGACATGTCCAGGCTGCGGTTCATCTGCGACAGCGGTTGTTGGCGTTGCAGGAAACGGCTCATCCGCAGGAGGAATGTCTTCATGGGCCTCAGGACCTGGCTCACCATTGACGGCTTGCTGAGTTCGCGGCCCAGCAAAGGTTGGATACTGAATTTCTTCAGGGGTCAGCACCGTTACTGGCGCTCCTCCACTGAGAGGTCGGTAGATGAAGTCGTGGCGCTTGAAGGTGTCGTCGATGCGCAGGATGTGTTCACGCACACGCCGACGAGATTCCATAGAGAAAGCCAGCAGTTCCTCAGTCTCCTCGGGAGTGCATTTGCCATCCGGGAAGAGGATCTTCATCAGCCCGGAGAAAGTCTTTTCAAAGCCGGTCTGATCGCGTGTGGAGACTTCAGAGGTGACCTCAAAGTGCTGTTTGTAAGCCCCTGTGAAATCTTCCGTTCGCAGGTGCTTCAAAACCTCGGCGATGTAATCAACGACAAAGCCATATCCGTTGGTGAAGAGGTCATGCCGGATCGGGGCGACTTCCCAGCCTGGGTTGTAAGCGTGAATTCGGTCGAGAAAGGCGGAATCGATGTACTTGTCCGGCAGTGGCTCGAAGAAGTGGGAGTGCTTGAGCATGTAGGCCACGGACTTCTTCGTGTTGCCCATGAACACCATCGAGGCTTCGGCTGTAAGCTGCTCGATCCCCCGCGAGAAGGTGCGGTTGGCCATGTAGTTCTTCATGATGTCCACCAGCGCCTTGTCCACCTTCTTGTCCTTGCCGGCGAACTCGTCGAAGCATACGCAATCCCAATAGCCGACGAGGCCGATCTTGCCGCTGGAATTGCTGACGAAGAGTTTTGGGGCGGTGACTTCCGAACCGGAAATGAGCATCCCGTGCGGCGAGAACTCCGCGTAGATGTGGGATTTCCCAGTGCCCTTCGGCCCGAGTTCGAGGAGGTTGTAATTGCGCTCACAATACGGGATGAGGCGAATCAAAGTC
>DAORHS010000176.1:0-8048 GCA_035438165.1 Prosthecobacter sp. | reverse complement strand
TGCGCCCGGTGCCCAGCATGGAGATGATCTCGTTGGCCCTCGACATGCGGGTGAGCGAGTAAAGCACCGCAAGGAGCAGCGCCACGGGCATGATCTGCGTGTAAACGAACGGCAGCATGCCGAGGTAAAACCGGATCACTTCTCCTGCGCTGGATTTGGACTCCTGAAAATCTTTGAGGTTGTCCAGCAGGTCCATGATGATCCACAGCGTGAAGAAGGACACGAAGCAGAAGACCAGCGGATGCAGGAACGTCCGCAGCGTGTACCGCTCCAAAAGGCTGATGCGCCGGTAGTAGTGCAGGGCAAACGGTACCGAGATCAGCGCCAGCGCGATGAACACGAGCTTGAAGGCAAATGCGACCGGCGCCGGCGGTTCGCCAATCTCCGTCATCTGAGAACGGGCGATGTAATCGACCAGATCGCTCGCGATGGCCCAGACGGCCATCGACACGGAGGCCACGCTCACCGGAAACATCAAGCGACGCAGGTCACCCCAGCGCCGCCAGATGACGAGCAGCAGCACCGGCACTCCGAGGGTGACCCACAGGTTGAGATAAGGCAGTACGCTGGAGAGCACCAGAATGCTCCTGGGCACGTCCATCTGCGCCTGTTGGGCTTGTTGGATCGCCACGCCCACCGCATCATCCGGATGCGTACGGTGCCAGCCCAGCAGCATGGAAAGGATCAGCAGGGCGATGGCCACGACAAAGGAACTCCGTCCCAGATAGGGGAGTTCTCGCGCCTTTTGCCAGGCCTGGATCACACGTTGCTGCCACTTCATGCCGGAGAGGAGCCGAGAGTCGGCGAGAGGGCCGGATGCGTCAAGGCTGCACGACCACCGGGCAAAAAGAAGCCCGGAGTTTTTCGCTCCGGGCTTCAAGAGATCGTTGGAAGATGCGCTGTGATCAGTTCACGTCCAGGCAAACGCCTTCCACCGTGCTGCGGGCGAAAATTTTGCCGTTGGCGAGGATCGGGTAGCTCCAGACCTTGCCTTCGAGCACGTCTTTGCGGGCCACTTCCTTGTACTTCTCCGGATTGGCTTCAGCGACGACGATTTCGCCCTTGTCGCTGGTGGCGATGATCTTGTCACCGGCGAGGATGACCTGGCCGGGGCCGAAGCCGCCTTCCTTCCACATGTCCTTGCCAGTCTTGATGTCCACGCAGGCGAGCGGGCCGGCGCCGTATTCCTTGAAGCTGAACATGCCGTAGAGGTAGCCATCCTTCACGACGGGGGTGCTCCAGTGGTTGAAGCACTCGTTTTCGCGACGCCAGATCTGCGAGGCTTCGAGTTTGCTGCCGCTCTTGCTGATCTTGAAGGCACCGGCGCCCACGCCGTAGCCGGCGGAGCAATAGACGATGTCTTCAAACACGACCGGGGAGGCGGCGGTGCTGACTTTGTAGGGGAACTCGGCACGCCAGAGCACGTCGCCCTTCTGCGGATTCACGCCGACAAGGCCGGTCTGCGTGAAGAACACCGCCTGATGCACGCCATGAATGTCGGCGAGGACCGGGGTGGCGTGGGTCATCTTGTCGTCCTCGCCCTTCCACACGACTTTGCCAGTGTTCTTGTTCAGGCCGATGAGCGCCTGGCCTTTGCCACCGCCGGCGAGCATGAGGATGTCGCCGTCGATGAGCGGGGAGGCGGCGTTGTGCCATTTGATCTGCACGCCTTCGTTTTCCTGCATCACATCGTGCTTCCAGACTTCCTTGCCGCTCTCGGCATCGAAGCAGAACACGCCAAGCATGGAGTCGATGACGTACACCTTGCCGCCGTCGATCACGGGCGTGCTGCGGGAGCCGTCGCCGCCTTTGTTGTCGGGCGTTCCGGCGTCGCCACCACCATCATACTTGGCGATGACACTGAGAGGCTTGCTCCAGAGTTCCTTGCCCGTCTTTTCATCAAGGCAGAGAAGCGCTTCTCCCGTGTTGCCATCGCTTTCGCCGGTGACGAGCGTGTAGGCCTTGCCGCCTGCGACGGCAAAGCTGCTGAAGCCGAGATTCGTGGGCGACTTCCAGACCTGCTTGAGGCTCCATTTGGCGCCAGGAACGGCAGGGACGATGCCATTGCCGGCGGGGCCGCGAAAGGTGGGCCAGTCAGCGGTGGCGGCAGAAGCGGCGGTCGCCAAAGCGAGGCCGAGAAGGGTGGTGAGGTGGGTGCGTGTCATGGGATGAGAAAAATGGGAACGCGGGGCGTCGTGGGCTCTTTCTGGCCGCAGAATGATCTGTCGGATCAGACAGATGTTTGGCATAAAGCTCACTCCACCGGCCGGCGGGAGCGCGGCTCGCGGGTCACCGTGTCGCCGGAACCGGCACACGTGACAAACGGGCCGTCCGCCATCGGGGCGACCTTGGTGAAGCCGACATCCGGCATCTCGCTGGGTTTGCCTTCGAGGGGAAAATCTTTGCGCAGCGGGAAGAACGGGTAGCCCTCCCACATCAGGATGCGACGCAGGTCGGGATGGCCGCTGAACTTGATGCCCATCATGTCGTACACCTCGCGCTCGTGCCAGTTGGCGGTGGGCCAGAGGTCGCTGACGGTGGGGACTTCCTCATCCTCGGCCACGACAGCGCGCACGCGGAGATATTGCAGATGGCCGTAGCCGTAGAGCTCATAGACCATCTCGAAGCGTGGCTCCCTGCCCATGTAATCGAGGCTGGAGACATCCACGAGGTAGTCGAAATTCAGTTCGTCACGGCAGTACTTGAGCAGCGGCTTCGCGCTGGCGAGTTTGACGACGAGCGTGTGCTCGCCGCGAAACTCCTTCGTTTCGAGAACGGCGGAGCCAAATTTCTGTTTGAGGGCCTGTACCATTTCAGGGGCGTTCATGATGAAAAGAAAGGGTTGGGAAGAAGGGCGATTAAAATGACGAAACCAGAATGTCGAATGACGAATCAATGACCAGGCACAAATGACCAATGAGAAGCCGTGTGCTTTGGGGCATTCGGGATTCGGACTTCATTCGTCATTCCTCATTCTGGTTTCGTCATTCCTGCGTAGCAGGTCATGCCGTGAGTTCTTCGATGAGCTCCCTTTTCTGCTCGACGAAAGAATGCTCGGTTTCAATCTTGTGCTGGAGGCGCATGAGGCCTTCGAGCAGCGCCTCGGGGCGGGGCGGACAGCCGGAGATGTAAACGTCCACCGGGATGAGCTGGTCGATGCCCTGAAGCACGGCGTAGCTGCGATACATGCCGCCGCTGCTGGCGCAGGCGCCCATGGCGATGCACCACTTCGGCTCCGGCATCTGATCCCACACACGTTTCACGGCGAGGGCCATCTTGTAGGTCACCGTGCCGGCCACGATCATCACATCGGCCTGACGGGGGGAGAAGCGCATCACCTCGGCGCCGAAGCGGCTCAAATCGTAGCGGCTGCACGCGGCGGCCATCATTTCGATCGCGCAGCAGGCGAGGCCCATCGGCATCGGCCACATGGAGTTCTTGCGCATCCAGTTGATGGCGGCGTCCATCTTGGTGAAGATGATATTGCCTTCGACTTTCGAATCGTAAGCAGCAACGGTGGATTCAGCAGGAGCGACCATGGGACAACGTGGGGATTTGGGAACCATCAGAATTACGCCCCCTGCGCAGGAGCGGCAAACAGATTGTGAATCTTTTCACAAGGAGGGAGCGCACGCATCTCGCGTGCTGCATTCAGCGTCCCGCTGAATGCCGACCCATGGTGCTCTTTTCTTCCGCGATGACCAAACCAGCATTCGCTCCCGGTGGACAGGTTTTCCGCGAGGACGCGGAAAACAGCACGCGGGACGCGGCGCTCCATTCCAAAGTGCCAAGTGCCAGCGCAGTTGTGCCAAATTCTGGCACTTTGGGCGTCACTTGAGGCCTTTGGCACTTTCGGGTCAAAACGCTGCATCCCTTGTAAATCAAGGCTTCCAGCGCCGCCGACGCCACTTGGCACGCGTCTAGCCAAGGAAGGAACACCAAAACCCCAACTCTCAACCCTTTTTCCCACCCCCAAAACCATGAGCAAAATCCTCGGCATTGACCTCGGCACCACCAACTCCTGCATGGCCGTCCTCGAAGGCGGCAAAGCCACGGTGCTTGAAAATTCAGAAGGTGCACGCACCACGCCCTCCATCGTCGCCTTCACGAAAAGCGGCGAACGTGTCGTCGGCCAGGCCGCGAAGCGCCAGGCGGTGACCAATCCCCGCAACACGGTGTTCTCCGTCAAGCGCCTCATGGGCCGCAAATTCACCGAACTCACCGACGCCGACAAGCGCCTGCCTTACAAGATCGTGGCCGCCAGCAATGGCGACGCCCATGTGCAGGTCGAAGTCGGCGGCGAAACGAAGACGTACTCCCCGCAGGAAGTCAGCGGGATGATCCTGGCCAAGCTGAAGGCCGACGCCGAAGCCAAGCTCGGCGAAACTATCACGGAGGCCGTCATTACCGTCCCCGCTTACTTCAATGACAGCCAGCGCAACGCCACCAAGGCCGCTGGCGAGATCGCCGGTCTCAATGTGCGCCGCATCATCAATGAGCCGACTGCCGCAGCCCTCGCCTACGGTCTCGACAGCAAGTCGGACGAAAAAGTCGCCGTGTATGACCTTGGCGGCGGCACCTTTGACATCAGCGTGCTCGAAATCGGCGACGGCGTCTTCGAAGTGCTCGCCACGGATGGCGACACCCACCTCGGCGGCGACGACTGGGACAACACGCTCATCACCTGGATCGTCAACGAATTCAAAGCCGACAGCGGCATCGACCTCACCGGCCAGCCGGACGCCATCCAGCGCATCAAGGAAGAAGCCGAGAAGGCCAAGATCGCCCTCAGCTCCAGCCAGAGCTACGATTTGAACCTCCCCTTCATCACCGCCGACGCCACCGGGCCGAAGCACATCATGAAGAGCCTCACACGCGCCAAGATGGAGCAGCTCACCGACAGCCTGTTCGAGCGCACCATCAAGCCGGTGAAGGATTGCCTCGCCGCTGCTAAACTGGACGCTTCCAAGATCGACGAACTCGTGCTCGTCGGCGGCATGACCCGCATGCCGAAGGTCGTCGAGACCGCGAAGAAGCTCGCTGGCAAAGATCCGCACCAGGGCGTGAACCCCGATGAAGTCGTCGCCATCGGCGCGGCCATCCAGGGCGGCGTGCTCAAGGGTGACGTGAAGGACGTGCTCCTGCTCGACGTGACTCCGCTCACGCTGTCCATCGAAACCGCTGGCGGTGTCGCCACGCCGATGATTCCGCGCAACACGACCATTCCGAAGAAGCACTCCCAAATTTTCTCCACCTACAGCGACAACCAGCCCGGCGTCGAAATCGTCGTCCTTCAGGGTGAGCGTCCGATGTCCCGCGACAACAAAACGCTCGGCACCTTCAAGCTCGACGGCATCCCGCCAGCACCACGCGGCGTGCCACAAGTCGAAGTCACCTTTGACATCGACGCCAACGGCATCCTGCACGTTTCCGCGAAGGAAAAAGTGTCCGGCAAGGAGCAGAAAATCTCCATTCAGGGCAGCTCCGGCCTCAGCCAGGAAGAAATCGAAAAAGCCAAGCGTGACGCTGAAGAGCACGCCGAGGAAGACCTCAAGCGCAAGGAAGCCGTCGAAGTGAAGAACAAGGCCGAGGGCCTCAGCTTCGAGATCGAGAAGCAGCTCAAGGAGTGGGAAGAAAAAGTCCCCGCCGACCAGCTCGCCCCGATCAAGGACAAGCTCACCTCCTTGAAGGCCGCCGTCGAATCCGGTGACACCGACAAGATGAAGTCCCAGACCGAAGAACTCGAAAAACTCTTCGCCGCCGCCTATCAAGCCGCCGCTGCCGCAGGCGCGACCGCCGGAGCCCCCGGTGGCATGCCCGACATGGGTGGAATGGGCGGCGCAGGCCCCGATGTCGCCGCTTCGGAAACGAAGTCGCAGGACAAAGGCAAGGTCGTCGATGCTGACTTCGAAGTCGTGGACAAGGACAAGTAATCTGAAATCAGCATGAACTTCCCATTCCCACCAAACGCCAAAGTCAAAGCACTGGGTTACCTCAATGCTCCTGTGATGTGTATTGAATCGTATGAAGGCCAACAAGCCGAAATAGCATTCTGCCGCTGGTTCACAGCAGACGGCATGCTTCAAGAGGCAAGATTTCAAGCAAGCGATTTGGTGGAATGCTCTCCGGAAGGCGATCTTCCCTCTGAGACTTCCAAGACACGCCAAAAAAAACTTCCAAAAGACGGTTGGAAATAAGAATGGCTGTTCCATCACAGTCGTTGCCATCCAAGCAACTGAATCTTCGCCCCGGATCGCCGCTCAACGGCGTCCTGGAAGGACGCGAGAAGGTAGCCGGTGGTGCAACCACCGGTTCATGCGGCGTTCCCAGTGTTCTCTTCCGCCGCGCACCGGCAGGTGCGCGAGAAGCGTGCGATGGCTCTCAAAGTGGTCCGCACAGTCCTCTGTGCGGCGCTCCGAGCGCGAATGGCCACTCTCTGACAGCTCTTTCACTTCCTGCGGAGGACTGCGACGCCCGGATGGTGATGGTAAACGCTCCGGCCTTCGACGCGCCGCACAGGGGACTGTGCGGACCACTTTCCAACCCCACCCCTCAGCCACGATGAGTTTGGAGGCGCTCAAGGAACTGTCTGCACTCGATGGAGAGGCCAAAGGCCTCCTGCATCGTCATGACGAGCTGCTGCTCGGCATGCGCCGTCGGTTCCTGGCCCAGATCGTCGAATGCTTCACCTCGATGACCGAGGTCGAGGGATTCCGCATCAAGCGTGATCCGATGGGCGCGAGCGCCCGGCTCGACGAGACGGAGCTGGCGATCAGCTGCACCGACCCCACCCACACGCTGGTGGATTCGCAGGCGAAGTATTCCGTGACCTGCTCGCTGGCGCCGAACAAGGCCTACGGCATCCTGCTTTGCCGCCAGCCGCTGGTGGAGTTCACCAACCAGAGCTCCGACACGAACGACCAGATCACGAACAAGAGGCTCGAGATCCAGTATCTCAAATCGCTGATCGAAAGTCACGGCGGTGACCAGTGGTTTGTGATGGGCCGCCTGGAAAACACCGCCGATGGGCGCGGCATGACCGGACCATTGACGACGCAGTACGAGTCCTTTCAAAGCTTTGAGCAGGCCGTGAGAACGGCGCTGCGTGAAATCTCCAACGCCGCCCTGGCCCCACGCGCATGAAATCATCCACCCTCCCTCTTCCTGCGGTGGCTTTTGCGGCCATCACCCTCCTCGCCTCCTGCGGCAAGTCGCCCGAGGGGGTGAAACCGGTCGCCTCTGAGGCGCCCAAAAAGGCGGTGGTCTCTGAAACCCGGCTCGACGCCGCCATCGCCGACGCTTTGACAGAACCTACGCCTGCTCCTGCCACATCCGACGAGCTGACGCAGGAGGCGCAGGCCATCCTGGCCCAATATCCCGGCAAAACCGCCGCCGATCTCCTCAACGTGCCGGAGGTGAACGCCCCGCTGCGCAACCTGCTGGGCAAACTCGCGCAGGACAAACCTTTGCAGGCGCGCATCAACTCCAGCGTCGATCTCGCCGCGCAGATCAAAGGCCTTGATGGTGCTGCAAGGCTTGACCTCGACATCAAAGGCTACGATCAGGCACGTACGACCCGCATGCTGCAGGCCGTACTTTCCGAAGACCCGAAGCAGCTTGTGAGTTTCCTCGTCGGCGAGATCGGCGAAGCCACCCCGGACATCAGCTACGGCGGGCTCGACCGTGCGCCCAACGGCGTTTCCATCGTCCCGAATCCCGCCCCCGCCGCTACGACACCCAAGACCGAACAACCTGACTGACCGCGGCGGAATGACGAAACCAGAATTCCGAATGACTAACGAAACCCTAATGACGAAAACCGAACAACTTCCAACGACGCCCTGCCGCACCTCATTGGTGCTTCCGGCTTCGTCATTCGTTCGTCATTCCGGCTCGCGCCACACCCTTTCCCCACTGACTCACCGTCCACCGACGCACTGACATACCGCATTTCCGCCCGGCCAGCAGGCACACCAACCCGTGTGACAGCAGGCCGGGCAGACAACCCGAAACCAAACCAGAACCACAACCCTCAAAGCACAAACCAG
>DAORHS010000175.1:0-8050 GCA_035438165.1 Prosthecobacter sp. | reverse complement strand
AGGGCGGCCGGATGTGGGCATCACGCTCAACGGCTCGCTCGGCGGTCTCGTGGGCATCACGGCCTGCTGCGCCAACATCTCCCCCGCCTCGGCGTTGATCGTCGGCTTGATCGCCGGGATCATCACCACCGTCGCCACCATCGCGCTGGAGCGGCTGCAGATCGACGATGCTGTCGGTGCGGTGCCGGTGCACCTGGCCAACGGCTGGTGGGGAACGCTGAGCGTGGCCTTGTTCAACCAGGACGGCTTCGACGCCCAGAAGCTCGGCGTGCAGGCCCTCGGCACGTTTTCGATCACCCTCACCTCCTTCGTCATCTGCTTTGCCATCTTCAAGGTCGTGGACCTCGTCATCGGCCTGCGGGCGACCGAGCACGAGCAGATCGACGGGCTGGACTTCGCCGAGCACTCCGCCAACGCCTACCCCGACTTCCAGACGACGGAGCAGGCCTGAGCCAAGCCACGTCATGCCTTCCGCAAGATCGGCGGGGCATGCGGGGCGCTGCTGTGCGTTGATTCGGGGTCATGATCAACCTTACCCGTCTCTACTGTGATGTCGCCCAGCCCATGGACCACCTGCGCTATGGTCGCGGACACGGCTCCCCCACGTCCGCCGCGGAACGCCGCCCCATTGTCGTCTGGAACATCACCCGCCGCTGCAATCTGAAGTGCGTCCATTGCTACCAGGATTCTGATTCGAAATTCTACCCCGGCGAGCTCACGTGGGAGCAGTGCAAGGACGTCATTGATGATCTGGCCGAGTACAAGGTGCCTGCGCTCCTGCTTTCCGGCGGCGAGCCGACGATCCACCCGCATTTCTTCGAACTGGCCGAATACGCCACGGGCAAGGGCCTGCGCCTCACGCTCTCCACCAACGGCACGCTGATCACCCCCGAGTGGGCGCAGCGCATCAAGGACATCGGCTTCTCCTACGTCGGCATCTCGCTCGATGGCATGGGCGCCACCCACGATCACTTCCGCGGCAAAGTGGGCGCGTTCGACAAGGCGGTGGCCGCGTTTCGCAATTGCAAGGCCGTCGGCCAGAAAGTCGGCCTGCGCCTCACGCTTTCCCGTCACAACATCGCCGACATCGAGGGCATCCTCGATTTCATCGAGCGCGAGGACATCGAGCGCGTCTGCTTCTACCACCTCGTCTATAGCGGACGCGGAGCCGAACTCATGGAAGTGCCGCACGAGGAAACACGCGGTGCCATCGACAAAATCCTCGACCGCACGGCCAAATGGGCCGCCGAAGGCCGTCCGCGCGAGGTTTTGACCGTGGATCAGCCTGTGGATGGCCCTTACCTCTACATGCGCCTGAAGCGCGAAAACCCCGAGCGTGCCGAACGTGCCATGGAACTGCTCAAATGGAACGGCGGTGGCGCCAACAGCAGCGGCACCGGCATCAGCAACATCGACACGCAGGGCCATGTGCACCCCGACCAGTTCTGGCACGAACTCACGCTGGGCAACGTCAAGGATCGCAAGTTCAGCGACATCTGGAGCAACCGCGACAACGCCACGCTCAATGCGCTGCGCAATCGCAAGGAGCATCTCACCGGCAAATGCGCGGAGTGCAGCTTTCTCGATGTCTGCGGCGGCGGCTTCCGCGTCCGCGCCCTGCAAATGACCGGCGACCTTTGGGCGCCTGATCCCTCCTGCTACCTCAATGAGCAGGAAATCGGGCTCGCCAAGGCGGCCTGAGTTTACTCAGCCCGGTTGTTATGAAAATTTGGGAAACAGGGTCCTGATCACAGGATTTTGCGTGGCGGAATTCTTGCTCTCACCGGCGACTCCTGTCAGCATCTGAAGAAATCGACGGGGAAGTCTTCTCCGTTTCAACGTTCATCCACTGCCATCCCATGAAAGCTTTACGTTGCCCCAACGCCTGCGCCTTGCGCCTGCTCGCCGTGTTTTCGGCGTCCGTACTGCTGGTTCAATGCTCCATGCCTCCGCAGCAGGCATGGCGGTACATTCAGACCAACGGCCTCCTGCCCTACTTGAGCTACTCGGCACATTATCAGTCACCGCCGTTTCGCACCCGTGCCTCGAACTCCCCGCGCTACGCCGGCAGTTCGAGCTATCGCGGGAGATCCACGCTGGCCCCCAATTGGTTTTCCAATTGGAGTTCGGGAATGCCCAACCGGGTTCGTTATCGCTCCCCCTATTCCTCCAGCGCTTCGTCGAACCGCTACTTCAGCGCGCCGGTCGCAAGTTCGCCCGACAAGCCCTCCAGGTCGGCTCCACGTCCCAGAGCCACCCCTTCCCCCAGTGTAAAAATTCCGGTGGAAGAACCCTCGCCAGCACCGCAGGTCGCCAGCCAAACGCCTCCGGCCAGTCCGCCCCCGGCACCCAGCTCTACTGCGCCCGCGCCCAAACCCGCCTCCGATCTGCCCTATGGCTCGGCGATTCCCGGGCGCATGAACATGGTGAACAGCCCTTACGCAGGCAAGACCCAGCTGGTCGATGTCTCCGGCATGAGCCCCGGGCAGACCGTGAAATGCCCCTACACCGGCAAGTTGTTCAAGGTTCCGCCGACCCAGCAGGCCTCCAACAACACGGAGCAGAGGCAGGAGTCCAAAGTAGAGACTTCCGAGCCCAAAGCCGGGAACAAGGAGCCCTGAAGACGGCCCCAAACTGCGCTTCAACACAGCAGGCCCTCCGGGAAACCGGGGGCTGGCAGCATTTGGTCTTGATTCGACCTTGATCGGTGGAACTCTTGCCGCCCTCAAAACCGCAAACGACAACCGATCATCCATCATGGGTCAACAACTGAACAAAGTCATCAAACGCCGCCGCCGTAAGCTCTACCTTGCCCGCAAGAAGGCTCTGGCCAAGGCCGGCGTCTCCCGTAAAGCACGAGCCGTCAAATCATCCGAAGCCAAAGCCGTCAAGAAGGCTCCTGCCAAGAAAGCCGCCACCAAGAAGGCCCCGGCCAAGGCCAAGGCCGCTGAAGTCGCCGCCGAGGCTGCTCCTGCTGTCGAGGTCGCTGCAGAAGCTGCCGCGGAATAAGCGGTTCCTAGAACCTGTCATTTCAAAACAAAAACATCGTCATGGTCTGCCATGGCGGTGTTTTTTTGTGCCTCGCTGAAAGCCTGCACTCAGCGGAACCAGAAGCTGCTTCCACCGCCGGGATTCGCCGGAGCGTTCATCGATGAACCTGCGTTGTAGGCGTCGTAATACCCGCGCTCAAAGCTGGAGCGATAGCGCGGATCATAGCGGCCCACATGCGCCGCAGGATCCGACACACGTCCTCCCATGCGATCGCGCAAACCGTAATCGTAGCCCTGGTTGTAGGCCGGATCGCGTGCAGGCGGTTGTTGCGCGCCTCCCTGGTTCCCGTAGCCGCCAAGTTCGCGCTGGCTGTTGCTCATCAGGGCATAGCCCTGGTTGTAACCATCACGATAAGCCATCTCCGTGTTGCGATCGAAACGGGACGGGTATCGACGATAGTCCTGCGCCTGACGTTGCTGCGCATCCGCCCGCCCGTCCTGAATCCCGCGCTCATAGGCCTGTCGGTTCATCTCCGCGCCCTGATCACGCATGTCCTGGCGATACGGGTTGTTCGCATACGGATCACCGCCATTCGGACCTTGGTAGTAGGGATCGACGCATTGAGTGAGCAGCAACGGCAGCGCCAGCGAGGCGAGGAGATGTGATTTCATGACAAGTGAGGCCGGATCGTAAAAGGCGCCCCGCCACGTGGCAAGGGCTCAATCTCCGACGCTCGAATCGTGTTCCCTGTTCAGCCCGATCCTTCACGGTGGCGTCATCTTCGCCTGCCTATCGCGCCACAACTTCGATTGGAGCCCCGGAAACACCCGCAGCGCGTTCTCGCGCAGAATCTGCCGCCCAATGTGCTCGGCATCTTCCATGCGCAGATCGCCGCGCTCCACGCGCTCGGCCAAAACTTCTGCAAGCACACGCCGCGTGAACTCGGTGGCACCGTAGATGCCCTCCGCGTGATTGCAGTCGGCTCCCCACAGGATGCGACTGCTCGGCATCACATCCAGCCACTCGTGAAACGCCCGTTTCGCCATCGTCTGGCTCAAGGTGGGCAGCCAGACCGAGTCGAGATAAACATTCTTCATCCGCGCCGCGATGGCGCCTGATTCACCGACCCACGGAAAGCCGCCGTGAAACAGGATGAACGTCGTCTTCGGATTCGCCGCGATCAAATCGACCAGCAGCAGCGGATTCGATCCCTGGATGCGCGCATGCCCGGTGTGAATCTGAAACGGCAGTGCATGCTTCGCGCTCAGCTCGCACAGATGCCACATCATGAAGTCCTCGAAGGCCTTCACCTGCTCCAGCTTCAAATCTTTTCGCTCCTTCCCAAACGCCTCCGCCGCCTGCTCCTTGGTCGTCTTTGCGAAATCCAGTGTGCGCTGATACGCCAGCGTGTGCTTCAGGCCGACAATTCCGGCATCCTTCGCCAAAACAAACACCCGCTCCACAAAGGCGAGGTAATCATCGAAGCTTTCGATCTGGATGCCTTTCGCCTGCGCAAAATCATACGGACTCTCCTTCCGCCCGCCCTTCGTCACCGCGAACTCCGACGGGTGAAAGCCTCGAAACAGCGGATTCAGCCGCAGCACGTTCGCCACGAAGCCGTAGTGCGATTCAAAATCAAACGGCTCCCAATACGGATCATTCAGCACCACCTCAATGTTCGCCCGCTCCGTGATCACCTCATACAACCAGCGCTGATCACGATAGTTCGACGTGATGCGCTCGTTCAGCGCCGCCATCTGCGCGTCATCCGCTGTTTCAAAATCCACGCCATACAAATCCTGCAATGCCGGCAGCGTGTAGCGATACACGCTCATCGCCCGCACATCCGCAAAGCCCGGCTTCGCCCGCTGCCACCAGTCCGCGAATTTCTCCCTCGGCCTCCATCCCGGCACCGCGTTGAACCAGCTCAGGTAGCTGTTCTGCCAGATCGACGCCAGATTCATCACCTTCGTCCCATCCTCCGCCTCCCGCCATCCCGGCAGTTCCTCCCATCTCCAAAGATGATCGTGGGTGTCGATCGCCGGAACCTTGTCGAGGAAGGCTTTGATCGTCGGATAGGACGCCGTTGCCGCATGGCTGGACGAACCTGCTAAAAAGCAGGCGCTCATCAGAATCATGAACACTTTCATACCCCGAGGCTATCAGGGCATGAAGCGGACTGTCCATCACGAATCCCGCGTCAGCGTTGCTGGAGTGCGCCGACCCTCCGGCGTTTTCGAGCGTCGTTAGGCCTGCGTAAAGCTCCAGGGGGCTGGAGCACTCCAAAACGCTGGCGCGCTCATGGTGCTCCAGTCGAAACCAAACTACTTCTTCCCCTTCTGGGCCGCCGCCGTGAACCAATCGACGCCACCACCACCTCCACCAAAGGGATTGCCCATGCCGCCGCCGGAACTGCGATTGCCCCCGCCAGCAAAGCTTCTCTGCCCCCCGCCTTGGCCTGCTTGACCACCTTGACCCGCAGGCCGTGGACCGCCGCTGCCCACCTTCTTCTCAAAGTCCGGCTTCGATTTCATGCTCAGCGCGATGCGCTTCCGCGGAATATCCACCTCCGTCACCGTCACCGTCACGCGCTGGGCAACTTTGACGATCTCCGCCGCATCACGCACAAAGCTGTCGCTGAGCTGGCTCACATGCACGAGGCCGTCCTGATGCACGCCGATGTCCACGAAGGCGCCGAAGGCTGTCACGTTCGTCACGATACCCGGCAGCTTCATGCCGACGGTCAGATCCTTCATGTCGTTCACGCCTTCGGCAAAGGTGAAGACCTCGAACTGCTTGCGCGGATCGCGTCCGGGCTTGGCCAGTTCGTTCATGATGTCTTGCAGCGTCGGCAGGCCCACTTCTTCACTCACATACTTTTTCAGGTCGATCTTCTGGCGCAAATCCGCGCGCTGCATGAGCTCCGGCACCGTGCAGCCGATGTCCGCCGCCATCTTCTCCACCAGCGCATAGCGCTCGGGATGCACGGCGCTCGCATCCAGCGGATGCACGGCATCCCGAATGCGCAGGAAGCCCGCCGCCTGCTCGAAAGCCTTGTCGCCGAGCCGTGGCACCTTCATGAGATCTTTGCGGCTCTTGAACGCGCCGTTCTCATTGCGGAAGGCCACGATGTTCGCCGCGTGGGCGCTGTTCAGACCGGAAACATAGCTGAGAAGCTGCTTGCTGGCCGTGTTCAGCTCCACACCGACGCCGTTCACTGCGCTGATCACCACATGATCGAGGCTCGTCTTGAGCTGGTTCTGATCCACGTCGTGCTGATACTGCCCCACGCCGATGGACTTCGGATCGAGCTTCACCAGTTCTGCCAGCGGATCCATGAGACGACGGGCGATGGAAACGGAGCCGCGCACGGTCACATCATGATTCGGGAACTCCTCGCGGGCGACTTCGCTGGCGCTGTAAATGGATGCACCGCTTTCATTCACCATGATCACCGGAATCGAGGCCGGCACGCCGATCTTCTTCACAAACATCTCCGTCTCACGGCTCGCGGTGCCGTTGCCGATGGCGATGGCCTGAATCTTGAAACGCTCGATCAAATTGAGCAGCAGATTCTTCGCGTGAACGAGGCTGTTGCCATCGCCGAGCAGGTAAATGACGTCGTTGTAGAGAAGCTGCCCCTGCGCATCGAGCACCACGACCTTGCAGCCCGTGCGGAAGCCAGGGTCGATGCCCAGCACACGTTTCTGGCCCAGCGGAGCGGCCAGCAGCAGCTCGAGCAGATTGTCTGCGAAAACCTTCACAGCCTCGGTGTCGGCTTTCTTTTTGGACTCCAGACGCGCTTCCGTTTCCATGCTGGAGCTGAGCAGTCGCTTGTAGCTGTCGGCACAGGCCAGCTTCATCTGGTCGGAGCAGGCGTTGCCGCCTTTGACGAAGAGGTTCTCCAGCATCTTGACCGCCGTCTCTTCGGCAGGCTGGATGCGCATGAGCAGAAAGCCTTCCTTCTCACCACGACGGATCGCCAGCATGCGATGCGAGGGGATCGACTTCAGCGGCTCGCTCCAGTCGAAGTAGTCGCGGAACTTCTGTGCATCCTCTTCCTTCTCCTTCCCGAACATCACCTTCGAAATAACCGTGGACTGCTCGGCGAAGAACTTTCTCAAGGTCGCACGCGCCTCGGCATGGTCGCTGATGCGTTCCGCGATGATGTCGCGCGCGCCGCTCAGAGCGTCGGCGGCGTCTTTGACCCGCAGCTCCTCGTTCTCGTGGTCCGCATTCACAAACTTGGCCGTCTCGCCATTCAGATCGACGCCATGCGTCATCAAATTGGCTTCAATGAAATCCGCCAGTGGCTCCAGGCCCTTCTCTTTCGCAATCGTGGCACGCGTGCGGCGCTTCGGCCGGAACGGCGCGAAGATGTCCTCCAGCGAGTTCATCGTCTCCGCCTTCTCGATCTTCGCCCGCAGCACGTCCGTCATCAGCTTGCGCTCCTCCAAAGACTTCACGATGGCCGAGCGGCGGTCATCCAGCGCCACGAGCTGCTCCATGCGCTCCTTCACGTTCATGATCTGAACTTCGTCCATCGAGCCCGTGGCCTCCTTTCGGTAACGGGCGATGAAGGGCACGGTGGCACCATCGGCAAACAATTTGGCCGTCGCGCCGACCTGAATGGCCCGCAGGCCCAGTTCCTTGGCGACACGCTCGACGTGGGCGACATTGATGTTGAGTTCGTTGGCAGCAGACATGGGTGGGGAAAGTTCAAAGTTTCAGGTTCAAGGTTTCAAGCTGGATGCCATGAAAACCGGGTTGGGAGTGATGGAGTTAGCGAGAGCATCAGACCCGGCAACTGATGAGCTTCACATGTGAAAAACTTTTGTCGGAGGCATGGCTTGACAGTGAGTGGAGCTGGTGAGGCAAGTTGCAGATCGGTGCATCTTGTGGTAAGGCGCAGCATGACTGTCACCCTAAACATCCCGGAAGAATTGTCGGGCGAGCTCACTGCCAAGCTCGGCAATCTGGGCCGTGCTGCTCTGGAGGCGCTGGCGGCGAAGGCCTACGAGCAGGACTGTCTGTCACTGGAGCAGGTTCGCAGTTTATT
>DAORHS010000174.1:0-8077 GCA_035438165.1 Prosthecobacter sp. | reverse complement strand
GGAGAATGCACCGCCGCCGTGACGGCCCATGCCGCCGTAGCTGTCCACGATGATTTTACGGCCAGTGAGGCCGCTGTCGCCCTGAGGGCCGCCGACGACGAATTTGCCGGTCGGGTTGATGAGATACTCGGTGTCCTTGGTGAGCATGTTCTTCGGCAGCACCTTCTTGATGACCTGCTCGATGCAGAACTTCTCGATCTCGGCGTGGCTCACATCCGCAGCATGCTGCGTGGAGATGACGACGTTCACGATGCGTGTTGGCTTGCCATCGACGTATTCGACGGAGACCTGGGACTTGGCGTCCGGGCGCAGCCACTTGGCGAGCTTGCCAGCTTTGCGGATGCGGGTCAGCTCACGGCCGAGGCGGTGGGCGAACATGATCGGCGCTGGCATCAGCTCGGGCGTTTCATCGCAGGCATAACCAAACATGATGCCTTGGTCGCCAGCGCCCTGTTCACCGTGCTTTTTGCCTTCGGCTTCAGCGGCGTCCACGCCTTGGGCGATGTCGGGGCTCTGGATGGTGAGGTAGTTGTTGATGAAGATCTGGTCGGCGTGGAAGACGTCGTCCACGTTGGTGTAACCGATGCCACGAACGGCTTCACGGATGATCTGGCCGACGTTGATGACTTCGTCGATGGGCTTGGTGGTACCGTTCTTCTTGTTCTGAAGTTTGGGGATCGTGATTTCACCGCCGACGACGACGATGTTGCTCTTCACGAAGGTCTCGCAGGCGACGCGGCTCTTCGAGTCCACTTTGAGGCAGGCGTCGAGGATGGCGTCGGAGATGGTGTCGGAAACTTTGTCAGGATGGCCTTCGCCGACGGACTCGGACGAGAAGATGTAGCTGCGGGACATGGTGGTGGTCGTTTGGGTTATATGGACGAATCATGATTTGATGATGCGTCCGGGAGGGCGGGAGAGTATTCCCCAAATCGGGGGCGTCAACGGAGTTTTCGGACCGCAAACAGGTCACACTGTGCCCCATCAAAGCAGGACGCTCCGAGATAAGGCCCCTACCCGGCGGCGTTTGTGAACACCTGCCATGCGTTTCCTACTGCTGCTCTCTTTCATTCTGGCCGGCACCGGCCTCGCCGCCGACAGGCCCAACGTCGTCTTCATCTTCGTCGATGACATGGGCTGGGGTGATGCGTCGTGCTATGGAGGAAAGTTTCCCACGCCGAACATCGACCGTCTGGCGCGGGAGGGGACGTTGTTCCGGCAGTTTTACGTGGCCTCGCCGATCTGTTCGCCCTCACGCTGCGGCGTGATCACCGGGCAGTTTCCCGCACGCTGGCGGATCAACAGCTACCTTCAGACGAAAGCGGGCAATCGTGAGTGCGAGCAGGCGGATTTCCTCGATCCCCAGGCTCCCTCGATGCCACGCGCATTCAAGGTGGCCGGGTACGCGACGGCGCACATCGGCAAATGGCATCTTGGAGGCGGACGCGATGTCACGGAGGCCCCGAAGTTCGCGGCCTACGGCTACGATCTCGGCCTCGGCACCTATGAAAGTCCGGAACCGGTGGCGGCGCTCGGTTTGAAGACAACGCCATGGGAGAAAAGGCGCGAGCCGCAGCAGGTCGCACGGCACGACCGCACGCGCTGGATGGTGGATCAGACGGTCGAGTTTCTCAAAACCAACCGCGACAGGCCCTGCTTCGTGAACCTGTGGTTCGATGACGTGCACACGCCCTACGTGCCGTCGGATGAACAGCTCGCCGATCTGCCCGAAGGCCCGGGGACGGTGCAGTACCGCGCGGTGCTGCGCGACACCGACCAGCAGGTGGGCCGCCTGCTGGATGCGTTGCGCGATTTGGAGATCGAGCCAAACACCCTCGTCATGCTGGCGGGAGACAACGGTCCGCAGCCCAGCTTCGAACGCGCCCGCACCGGCGGTCTGCGCGGGATGAAGTGGAGCCTCTACGAGGGCGGCATCCGGACGCCGTTCATCGTTCGACTGCCGGGCGTGGTGCCCGCCAACGTCGTGAACGACACCTCCGTCGTCTGCGCCGTCGATTTCCTGCCCACGCTCTGCCGGATGGCGGGGATTCCCGCTCCGGACGCGGCGTTTGACGGTGAAGATCTGAGCGCCGTCTTCCGAGGGGCACGTACACCACGTTCGAAGCCGTTGTTCTGGGAGTACGGCCGCAAACCGGGCGAGGCCGGCAAGGTGAAAGGCGGATTCCCCTATCCGAACGAGCCGGATTCGAAATCTCCCAACATTGCCGTGCGGGATGGTGACTGGAAACTGCTCGTCCATGCCGACGGGACCCAGGCAGAGCTCTACCATCTCGCCCGCGACCCGAATGAATCAAAGAACCTCGCCGCGAGCGAAAAGGAGACGGCCAAACGCCTCCAAAAAGCCGCTTTGGAATGGAGGAGGGCGCTGCCGTGAAATTCCCCTCGCCAGCACGGAAAATGCCGCTAGGATGCGCGCCCCTTTCCCCCGACCATGACCGAATCGAAAAACATCCTCCGCCTTGGACTGCCCAAAGGCAGCCTGCAGGAGCCGACGCTTGAGTTGTTCAAGCGTGCGGGGTTCAACATCGTCGTCTCCTCCCGTTCCTACCGTCCGTCCGTCGATGATGAGGAGCTTGAGCTCCGTCTGCTGCGTGCCCAGGAGATCGGACGCTACGTCGATCATGGGTTCCTCGACTGCGGCATCACCGGCCGGGACTGGATCGTGGAAAACGGCGCGGACGTCGAGGTCATCACCGACCTGCGCTACAGCAAGGCCACCTCCTGGCCCACCCGCTGGGTGCTGGTGGTGCCGAATGACTCGCCCGTGCAAAGCGTGAAAGACTTGCAGGGCAAGCGCATCGCCACCGAGGCGGTCGAGATGACGAAGAAATACCTCGCCAAGCACGGTGTGGAAGCCGAGGTCGAATTTAGCTGGGGTGCCACCGAAGTGAAGGTGCCGGAGATGGTCGATGCCATTGTGGACATCACCGAGACCGGCTCCTCCCTGCGCGCGAACAAGCTGCGCATCGTGGACACGCTGATGGAAAGCTATCCCCAATTTGTCTCCAGCAAACCTGCCGCCCGTGATGAATGGAAACGGCAGAAGATGGAGACGCTCGTGCTGCTGCTCAAAGGTGCGCTCGAGGCCCGCCACAAGGTGGGGCTCAAGATGAACGTGCCCACCAAGCATCTGCAGGAAGTGGTCGAGTGCCTGCCTTCGCAGCGCTCGCCCACCGTTTCGACGCTTGCCAGCCAGGAATGGGTGGCCGTGGAAACGGTCATTGACGAAGCCACCGTGCGGGTAATCATCCCGCGGCTGAAGTCACTGGGGGCCGAGGGTATTGTGGAATACCCGCTGAACAAAGTCGTCCACTAGATCAACGCCAACACACAGGAGAACACGAACATGGGATCGCTCAAAAAGCGGAGAAAAACGAAGATCAACAAGCACAAGCGCAAGAAGCGCATGCGCGCGAACCGTCACAAGAAGCGTTTGCGCTACAAGTCGTAACCGCTAGCCTTTCCGGCATGGCTTCTCTCCGCAGTGCGATTCGATGGCATCGAGGCGCAGAACGTTTTGTCATGCACTGGTACCATTCATCTGGCAGGGTTCTGCGGCCCTGCCTGATCATCTGTTCCGCGGCGGTTCTTGGCTTCGCCCATTCGGTGCACGCCGGAGTGACGAAGGCCGACCTGTCCCTCGGAGTCCCTGCCGCTGGAACAGCGGACCTGCAGCTCTCCATCAGCGGCGAGACCCGGGCGGACGTGCTGGCTCATTTCAGTGCCGCGCTTCAGTTTGAGGCCTCCGGCAGGCTGCGTCAGGCGCTGGAGCATTACCTCGCCGTCTTCAGGGCGGACCCCACCAACGCGGAACTCGCCTCCCACACGGCCGGGCTGGCCATGCAGTTTCAGGGGCGTGCGGCGGCGGTGAAGATTCTCGAAGATGCGGTGCGCGCCAATCCGCGCTCGCCCGCACCGCTGCTGAACCTCGCGCAATTCGCCAGCACCTATCCGCCCGAGGACCTGTTTGAGAAAGACGAGGTTCCGGCCAGGGCCGTGGCCGAAGCGCTGACCAAATTTCCCACGCATGCGGAGGTCTATGAGGTGGCGGTCATGCTGCACCTCACCCACAACGAGCGGGACAAGGCCATCGAGGTCATGAACCAGGCGGCAAACCAGGACAGCCGGGATCCGCAGTACTGGCTGGCCGCCGGCCATACCGCCGAGCGCGTCTGGCCGCTCGGGCAGGCCGAATTCGGCATGGAGTACCGCCAGCGCGTCACGCCGTTCTTTGAAAACGCGCTCAAGAACGTCACCCCGGCCAACGCCGAGCAGGTGACGCTCGAAGTCGCGCAGCATTACCTGCTGACGAACGATCCTGACCGCACCCGGCAGTTGTGCGAGAAACTGGCGGCGCAATACAACAGCCTGAACGCCCTCAAGCTCCTCTACCGCCTTTACGGAGCCACGGAGCAGAAGGACAAGGCGCTCGCCACGCTGGAACAGATCGTCAAACAGGCGCCCAACGATGCCGAGCAGCGGCGCCTGCTCGCCGGCGAATACGACAGGCTCAAAGAACCCGAAAAAGCCATCCCCCACCTCGAGGCGGCCATCCAGAACGGCGGCGGTGAAATCGGGGATTATGTGAAGCTCGGCTGGGAGCTCTACCAGACGCAGAAGTTTGAGGACATGGTGCGCGTGGGTCAGCGCAGCGTGCGCCTCTTCCCCGGCCATCCGCTCGTTCATTACCAGCTCGCGATCGCGTATCGGGCACGCGAAGACTGGGCTCCCTCCGTGAAGCATTTCGCCGAGGCCGAGCAGTTCGCCGGCTCCACGCAGACCGAACTGCTCGATCACCTGTTCTATTATCAATACGGCATCACCCTCGAGCGCCTGGCGCGGTATGAAGACGCCTCGCGCATGCTGGAGAAGTCCATCACGCTCACGCCGCGCGAAGAGTCGAAGGCCGCCGCAAACACGATGAACTTCCTCGGCTACATGTGGCTCGATGCCGGCACAAATCTCGACAAGGCGGGCGAACTCATCGCCAAGGCCAACGAACTGCTGCCCGACCAGCCCGCCTACATCGACAGCCTCGGCTGGTTTCATTACAAGAAGGGCAACTACCCCGCCGCGCTCAAGGAACTGCAGCGTGCCGAATCCCTTCTGGAGCCCGTCGCCCCCGAAGACGCCGAGATCCTCGAACACATCGGCCTCACCCACCAGGCGCTGGGGGACAAAACGAAGGCGCTCGAATACCTCGAACGTGCCAGCGCCCTCAAGACACCCGAGCCGAAGGCGCGCAAGCGCATCGAGGACGCCTTGAAAAAACTCAAGAGCGGCAAGACCGACACGGAGAAAAAGTAGCCCGCGCTACTCATGCAGCCGCTCTTCGGAGTTGATGAAGAACCAGCAGACCGCGCCGACAAAGTAGGCCACGGCAAACAGCGTGATATTCATGCCCCAGTCGTTGTCCGTGGCGGCGAGCACCAGCGGCACCACCATCGGCGCGATCGCGCCACCGGCGTTGCCCATCATGTTCATGCTGCCCGCCAGCGCCCCCGCATGACGCCCGCCCACATCCATGCACGCACCCCAGGCGCCGGGCATGGCCAGATCATTGCACAAGGCGGCGAGACCGATCGCCAGCACGGACGCGAGCGGCGCATCCGTTTGCATCGAGATCAGCAGCATCACGCCGGCAACACTCATCCCGACCACACCGAGCCAGCGCCGCGTTCGCGCGATGCTGCCAAACATCCGGTCCAGCCGCGCGGAGAGCATCCCGGCGGTGATACAACCGATGCCGCCGAAGAACAACGGCACGCAGGCCAGCAAGGCGCGCTCCATTTCGGTGAGCGTCGTGAACTGCTCCTTCAAATACGTCGGGAACCAGGTGATGTAGAAGTACCACGCATAGGACATGCAAAAGTACTGCGCCCACAGCATCCACACCGTGCGTGAGGCCACCAGCCGCCGCCACGGCATCGCATGATCTCCCGGAGGATGCGTTTCACCGATGTGCGCGAGCTCGGCCGCATTCACCGACGGATGATCCTTGGGATGATCGCGGAACCAGCGGAAAAACGACAGCGCCCACACCACGCCGAGCAGCCCGAAGACCAAAAACACCCACTTGTAGTGCAGCCCGAGGCCAACCCTCCCTTCCGAGCCGCCTGCAAGCATCCAGCCGACCAGCAACGGCGTGAACGCCCCGCCCCAGCGTGCGCTGAGCCAGAGAATACCCTGCGCTTTGACACGCTCGTGCACCGGAAACCACAACGTGAAGGCCTTCGTCAGATTCGGGAAGCAACCCGCCTCTCCCACGCCGAACAGAAACCGCGAAACGACCAGCGAAACCAAGTTCCACGCCCAGCCGGTGGCGATGGTGAACAAGGACCACATCGACACCACCCGCATCAGCACGCGCCGCGGCCCGATGCGGTCCCCCAACCAGCCGCCGGGAATTTCAAACAGCGCATAGGCCCAGCCGAACGCTGCAAACGCATAGCCCATCTGCGTCTTCGTCAGCCCCAGCTCCTCCTGCATCATCGGCGCCGCCTGCGAGATGCACACGCGGTCGATGTAGGTGATCACCGCGAGCGTGACGGCAAAGAAGAGCACCACCTGTCGAGCGCGTGAGGGTTGAAGATTGGATTCCATGGGCAAAATCGCAAGCTGTCACGTGACGTGCCTCGACGTCAACAGTTCAAACGACCCAGGCTCAAAAGTGGCCCGCACAGTCCTGTGTGCGGAATCATTTTCGGTCGCGGCAATGGCGGCCCACGGAACACGCTGAAAACACGGAATGTTCAGGCAAAAAAAACGGCCCGCGTCTTTCGTGTGTTTCGTAGGCCATCATCTCCTTCATCAGCCGGCGCGATCTGCGGGGAGCATACGCGACGGCGGACACCACGTCACGAACGGAAGCTAGGCGACGACCGAAACGGTTTGCTGATCCAGCTCCACCAGCGTGCAGGTCTGCAAGGCTGCTTCTATCGCGGGCAGGTGAATTTCAAACATCTGCTTCGTCGCTTTCAGCCCGAGGTTGCCGGTCCTCACCAGCACCAGCTTCCACGGACGACCATGCAGCAGATGGGAGTAGTAGAAATCGGTGTCCTTGGTCACCACCACCCGCTGCTCGTTCATCGACACCTCATTCAAGATGCCGTCGCGTGCCGCATTCTGATCGGGCAGATCGCATCATGCCCGGCGGCGCGAAAGACCGCCCGCAGGCCGGGACGGCAGATGAGCGTCGATCAGAAACTTCATGCCGCCACGAGGTGCAGGCCGCGCAGCTTCAACGACTGCGCCGCGAACTGGATGCACGCCTGCAAGTCCTCGCGTTCCAAGTCAGGAAACTCCGCCAGCACGTCTTCAAAGCTGTCACCCCCCGCCAGATACTCGAGGATGACATCCACGGGATAGCGCAGGCTGCGAATGACCGGCTTGCCATGGCAGATGCCGGGATCAATCGTGATCCGGTTCAGCAAAGTCGCAGTATCATTGGCGGCAAGTGTCATGGGAGGAAGAGTAATCGACGAGAACCGGGCTTCAACCTGGGTTTTCATGGCTTCCTCCCGCTCTCCCGCACTCAAGGCAAAGTACGCCAGAGCTTCAGCTCGTGGAACCGTCGCAAACCAAATCGCGGCCTTTTCCCGGTAACCCAGCGATGCGAGCTAAAGCTCTGCACTACTTTCCGCGCAGCACCGCCAGCCAGTCCTTCGCCGCCACGTCCTCCAGACGTTTCATCAAGGCCGCGCGGGGAGCGCTCATGTCGGGGCTGTCGTCCTGCGCGAGGGTCTGCATCAGGCTCATCATCGCCAGCGAGATCGTGGGCGTGGCCATCATCTCCTTCGTCAGCACGGGGGTGATCTGCGCGGCGGTCTGGCAGATGGTGGGATGGCCGTGAATCTGCGGATGCTTCGTTGCATCGATCAAGGCGAGGAGGTAGAGTCGGCGGATGGGGCTGTCGGCGGGGATCGTCGCGGGTGCTTGATCCTTTGGCACGGTGGCACCTTCAAAGCCGGGCCACTCGCCTTGCAACAATCGCTGCCACAGCGCGGTGGCGGCGCGGAACTGGCTGGATTTGGTGCAGAGTTCCATGCGCATCTCG
>DAORHS010000173.1:0-8108 GCA_035438165.1 Prosthecobacter sp. | reverse complement strand
CTCGCGGCCCCCATCGCCCTGACCAGCTTCTTCCTCGGCCCCATCGCCTACCAATACGAGGCGCACATCCATCTCACTTACTTCAATGTCACCGAGCTGCAGGACCTCGACATCAAGTTCCCCGTCGAATACGTCACGCTGCAATCGGCGGTGAATGCGAAGACCGCGCTCGAATGCGGTTACACCAGCGCCCGCAGCGGCGGCTGCCTGCACAACATCGACGTGTGGATGAAAAAGGCCATTGAGGAGGGCATGATCCTTGGCCCGCGACTCAGCACCAGCGGTCGCGAAATCTGCGGCGCGGGCGGTTTGATGGACTGGAATCCGGATTACCGCCGCATCGGCATGGAGGGCATCGTCTTCATCGTGAACGGCCCCGACGACGCCCGCACTGCGGTGAGAAAACTCGTCAAAGACGGCATCGAGTGGGTGAAAACCTATCCCACGGGCGATGCGGCCTCGCCCGACATCAACGACCACCACACGCTATGCATGACCTTCGAGGAAATGCACGCCGTCGTCGCCACCGCGCACAATCACGGCCTCAAAGTCACCGGCCACTGCCGCGCCCGCGATGGCATCTACAATGCGCTCAAAGCCGGTTACGACGCCATTGAGCACGGCACCTTCATGGACGATGAATGCCTCGAACTCCTGCTCAAACGCAACGTACCGATGTGCCCCGGTCTCGGCTTCGAGCTTTTCAGCGTCGAACGCGGCAAGGACTTCGGCCTCTCGCAGCGCGTGATCGACGGCCATCAAGAAACCCTCGAAGCCGGAGCCGAAAGCACCCGCAAAGTGCTCAAAGCCGGCGGCACACTCGGCCTCGGCGGCGATTACGGCTTCGGCTGGACGCCGCATGGCACGTACGCGCAGGAGCTGACCTTCTTCGTCAACTACGTAGGCTTCACCCCGCTCGAAACGATCCAATGCGCCACGCTCGGTGGCGCGAAAATGATGGGCCGTGCCCACGAACTCGGCTCTCTCGAACCAGGCAAGCTCGCCGATGTGCTCGTCGTGAAGGGCGACGTTCTCCAAGACATCTCCATCCTTGAAAATCGCGACAACCTCCTCGCCGTGATGCAAGGCGGCGTCGTCAAGGCGGGCACACTCGTGAAGCCTGCGAGTTTGTGATACGCCCCTTCGTTCCATCGCCATGAAATCACTCCTTTGCGCCCTTCTGGGTCTTCTTGTCGGCCAGTCCATCGCCGCCGACATCACCGCCGAAAAGCTCGGCTCCGTCCTCCACTTTGCCATCAACGGCAAAACCATTTGCGACTACCAAATGGAACCTGGCGATGTGCCAGAGGGCGTGAATCCCATCTTCAAACACGGCGCCCACTTGCATCCGGTCTATTCGCCCAGCGGCAGGCTCGTCACCGGCAATCATCAAGCCGATCATCCCTGGCAGCGTGGCATCTGGCTCGCATGGACGAAAACCGAGTTCGGCGACTCACATCCTGATTTCTGGAACATGGGCAAGACCGATGCCAAAAACAGTGCCTCGCTACCTGCGGAGGTTCGCTTCGTCAAACTCGACAAAACATGGAGCGGTGCGGACCACAGTGGCTTCATCAGCCAGCACGTCTTTCTCGATCACTACCACACGCCCGATGAAAAAGTGCTCAATGAGACCTGGGAGGTGCAGGTGTCTCAAAAGACGCTCGATGGCGTGCTCGCCAACATCATCGACCTCACGAGCACGCAGACCTGCGCGGGCGAAAAGCCGCTCAAGTTGCCGAAATACCACTACGGCGGCCTCGGCGTGCGCGGCAGCGAGCAGTGGAACCCTGTCGATGCCGTCACCATGCTCACCAGCGAAGGACACGATCGCAAAGCAGGTGACAACTCCAAAGCGAAGTGGGTTCACCTCGGCGGTGAAGTCGATGGCACGCCCACCGGCATCGCGGTGCTCATTCATCCGTCGAATTTCCGCTTCCCCCAGCCGCTCCGCCTTAACCCGAAGAACCCCCAACTCTGCGTCGCCCCTTCCCAGGATGGCGACTGGTCCATCGAACCCGGCAAACCCTACACTTCCAAATACCGCCTCTTGGTTTACGACGGCAAACCCGACGCCAACTGGATCGAAGCGCAGTGGCAGAGCTACGCGAAGTGATGAACTCAATCCAGCCAGTTCTCAAAACGCAGGCCGGGCACCTTCTCGAAGTCCGCTTTGTTACGGCTCAGCAGCAGGGCATCGTGAACCATGCTGATGCATGCGATGCGCAGGTCCATGGTGCCTATCCGCACTCCCTGCCCGCGCATTCCGCGGAAAAGCCGCGCGGCGTCCGCGTCCCAGTCCAGGATCAGCCAGCGTGCGGACACCTCGACGTGCTCCTTGTATTGAGAGTAGGCCCATATCTCGGCAGCCTCGTCTTTGGCATTTCTGATTTCCGCCAGCCATCCCCGCGCCTGCTCTTCGATGCAGACGATGGTAGTCGCCACTTCCTCGCCGGACTTTTCCATCCGGTCAAAAAGTCGCTGTCCGGCCTCCGATGCCTTTCCAAACTCCCGCAGGTGATTGGTATCAAGCAGCAGCATCGCTTTCCTTCTCAAAAGTCTGCTCACGTCGATACGCCTCGCCAGCGTCCATCGCGCGGTCAAAATCAGGCGCGTTCTTTGCCCAGCCAAAGGTGGACCGCCAGTCTTTGCGCGTCGGCAGCATCCATTGCTTCCGTTCGCGCTTCAGCTCGGAAATCTCGGCTTCCAGCATCGTTACCCGTTCTTCAAGAGTCGCTTGCATGACGATGTGAAAATACGCCTCCCCCCCCGTTTGCCAACTCTGATCTTCTGCCTCATGAAAAACCTGCTTCTTGCTCTTCTCCTCTCTTTTTCTGCTGTACAAGCCGCCGATCTCTTCGACAAACAAAACCTCGCCGCGTGGTGCATCGTGCCGTTTGATGCCGCGAAGCGCACACCTGAAGCCCGCGCTGAGATGGTGGCGAAGATGGGCCTCAAAAAAGTCGCCTACGACTGGCGGCAGGAACACGTCGCTGAGTTTGAGCGGGAGATCCTCGCCTACCAAAAGCACGGCATCGAGATGTTCGCGTTTTGGGGCATGCATGACGAGGCGTTCCGGCTGTTTGAGAAATACAAAATGCATCCGCAGCTCTGGATCATGATGAAGGGCGCGGGTGACACTGAGGAAGCAAAGATCAAAAGCGCCGCCGAAGGACTGCTGCCCATTTTGGAAAAGGCGAAGAAGATCGGCAGCCAGGTCGGCATCTACAACCACGGCGGCTGGGGTGGCGAGCCGGAGAACATGATCGCCGTGTGCGAGTACCTCAAAAAGAACCACGCCGCCGACAACATCGGCATCATCTACAACCTCCACCACGGCCACAGCCACCTGGACCGCCTGCCGAAGGCCATCGAAGCGATGAAGCCGCATCTCCTCTGCCTCAACCTCAACGGCATGGACATCGACGGCGAGGCGAAGGGCCGCAAAATCCTCCCGCTCGGCGTCGGCACCGAAGACGTGAAAGTGCTGCGCATCGTCCGTGCCAGCGGCTACAGCGGACCCATCGGCATCCTCAATCACACCAACGAAGACGCCGAAGGCCGCTTGCTCGACAACCTCGACGGCTTGAAGTGGCTCGTGCCGCAGCTCGATGATGCGAAGCCCGGCGACAAGCCGAAGTATCGCACTTGGAGTGAGGCGGGGCCGAAGCAGGTTCCGCAGTCTCAAGTTTCAAGTTTCAAGGCCGGAAGCGGAGTTCCATCATTGAGTGAGGATTTCGGCAAAGCCCTCTCCGGTGGCCTGCTCGTCGATGGTAAAGGCGAATACCACACGCTGCCCTTCACCATCGAATGTCGCGCGAAACTCGACAGCAAGGACCGCTTCAACATCCTCGTCGCCTGCAATCCCAAGTCCGCCAGCACGCATTGGGAGCTCTACACGCACGCCGGACGCGGCACGCTAGCGCTCTACATGCCCGGTCGCGGCGGCGACTACGACTCGCATGTCAACATCTGCGATGGCAAGTGGCACAACCTCGTCGCCAGCGTCGATGACAAACTCGTCACGCTGTGGATCGACGGCAAAAACGTCTTCGAGAAACCCACGGGTGCCGCAGGCGAGATGCGTCACGCCAATGTCGAATCCATCGCCTTCGGGCGCCTCGTCGAGGGCACCATCGGCTGCGATGGCCTCATCGACGACGCCCGCCTCTCACGCGGCGTCATGAAACCGCGCAAAGGCGACTCGCCGCGCCTGCGCATGGACAACACGCTCGCCCTTTGGAGCTTCGACGACCTCGGCACCGCCGCACCCGTCGTCAAAGCGCCCGATCCCGCGCCCTTCACACCCGACCTCCCGCCGCTCAACAAAGACGACCACCAGCACTGGCAAGAGTTCGTTAATCGCGAGCGCACCTTCGACTACTACGGCAAGCAGGCCTTGAAGTTCATGAATCAAACGCTGCCCGAACTCATCCCCGCCTTCCCCGGCATGGACGGCGGCCAGCAAGGCCATTGGGGCAATCAAAACGACCAGGTGACATGGAAAGACGGTCGCTGGGCCGCCAGCAATCTCGGCAGTGTCTTCAGCGGTGTCTTCAAAGGCGCAGACGTAACCGTGAACAAAGGAGTGTGCGTGCGCACCGGCGACAAAGCCGCCGTGTTTGATCCTGAGCGCATGGCGTGGCGCTTGGAATGGTCGGGAGGCTTCATCAAGCTCAATGACAACCGCCACGGCTTCATGGCTGGTGCGCCGATGGATGGCAAAGTAATCTCCAAAGAAGTAAAGAAGCTCACCGGCACCTACCGTGGCTTTTTCCGCCGAGTCAATGAGGTCAATATCGTCACCAGCGAGACGCCCTTACCCGCACCAGGCCCCGCCCAATGGCCGCAGTGGATCGAAACCAAGGGCGAACTCGGCGCGCAGTCTCCCTTTGCCACGGATCGCATCACGATTCCGTTCGAGAATCCGTATGGCCCGCTATTCTTCATCACCGCACATGATTTCTTCAGCGATGGCACCGCCGCCATCGCCACGATGACAGGCGAGGTGTGGCTGGTGAAAGGCATCGACGAGAAGCTGGAGAAGCTGCGCTGGAAACGCTTCGCCACCGGCCTGCATCAGCCGCTGGGCATGAAGATCGTGAAGGACAAGCTCTACGTCCTCGGTCGCGATCAGATCACCTGCCTGCACGATCTCAATGGCGACGACGAAGCTGATTTCTACGAGTGCGTGACGAACGCGATGCAGACCTCCCCTGGCGGGCATGACTTCATCGTCGGACTTGAAACCGATGCGCAAGGACGCTGGTATTTCGCGTCGGGGAATCAAGGCGTGTGCCGCATCACGGGGCGAGATCAACTCGATGTGCTCGCCACCGGCTTCCGCAATCCGAACGGCCTCGGACTCTCGCCGGATGGCCGATTCATCACGACCAGTGTTCAAGAAGGCGATTGGACCCCTGCGACGAGCCTCTGCCAGATCGAACTCGGCAAAAACGAAGGCGCTCACTTCGGCGCAGGCGGTCCCAAGAACAACCAGCCGCCCGAACCCGTGCTCATGTATCTCCCACGCGGCGAGGACAACAGTGCCAGCAGCCAGGCATTCATCTCCGGCGACAAATGGGCCTCGCTCAAAGGCGATGGCAATTTGATCCATCTTTCCTCCGGCGGCGGCAGTGCGTGGCTGGTCATGCGGCAGAACGTCAAAGGTCGCTGGCAGGCCGCAGCATACAAGATCAGCGGCAACTTCGACTCCGGGCCGCAGTGTGCGCGATTCAATCCGAACGACGGCCATCTCTATGTGAATGGCATGCAGGGCTGGGGCAGTTACACGCCGAAGGACGGCTGCTTCCAGCGTGTACGCTTCACGGGCGGCGACAAACCGGTGCCCGTCGGCTTCGAAGCACGCGACAACGGCGTGCTCCTTCGCTTCAACCAGCCCGTGAAGAACGCCGATGCTGCCACCTGCTTCGCACAGTGCTGGAACTACCACTACGGCCCGCAATACGGCTCGCCCGAGTATTCCGTGAAGTATGCCGACACGCCCGGCCACGACCCGCTCGAAGTCCGCAGCGTGCAAAAGCTCGATGGCGGCAAGACGCTCTTCCTCGAAATCCCGCAGATCGTCACCGCGAGCCAGATTCACCTCCATGTGGGCACCGGCCACGACATCTTCCTCACCGCGCATGCTTTGGCGGAGCCCTTCACCGACTTCCCCGGCTACACGAGAATCGCGAAAACGAATCACGCCGCGCAGATCGGCCTCGAAGCACCGAAACCCGCCAAACCCAATCCGTGGGCCAAAGGCGAAGGCGGACGCGAGATCGTCATCGAAGCCGCGCTCGGCCTGCAATACGTCCAGAAACAGCTCACCGCCAAAGCCGGCGAGAAACTCACCATCGTCTTCAAAAACCCCGATGTGGTGCCGCATAACTGGCTCCTGGCTAAACCTGGCTCACTGCAAAAACTCGGCGAGAAGTGCAATCTCATGATCACCGACCCGCAGGGCCTAGCCAAGCACTACGTACCCGACAGCGACGACGTGATCGCCTACACCGACATGACGAATCCGAAGGGCGAATTCACGATCCACCTCACCTCGCCAAAGGAAAAAGGCGATTATCCTTACCTCTGCACTTTCCCCGGCCACTGGATGGTCATGAACGGCGTGCTAAAGGTGGAGTAGCTCGCCTTGGGTTGCTCGTCATGACCGCAGAGGAGCAAAGAGGCAGAGGTTGCAGAGTTGAATTCAATTCTCTGCCTTCTCTGCTCCTCCGCCTCTCTGCGGCAAAAAACGAACGTCCGAGCGCTTACGCCCAAGCCACCGCCGTCTGCCCTTGCTCGCCGAGGCCTTCGACGCCGAGTTCGATGACATCTCCAGGTTTCATAAAGAGCGGATCGGGCTTGAAGCCGAGGCCGACGCCGGGAGGCGTGCCGGTGGTGATGATGTCGCCGGGCAGCAGGCTCATGAACTGGCTCAGGTAGCTCACCAGCGTCTTCACGCCGAAGATCATCTGCGCGGTGCTGCTGTTTTGAATGGTCTTGCCGTTGAGCTTGAGCCACAGCTTCAAATTCTGCGGATCGGGGATCTCGTCGCTGGTGGCGAGGAAGGGGCCGATGGGTGCGAAGGTGTCGCAGCTCTTGCCCTTCACCCACTGGCCGCCGCGCTCGAGCTGCCATTCGCGCTCGCTGTAGTCGTTGTGCACGCAGTAGCCGGCGACATGGCTCATCGCGTTCTCTTCGGAGACGTAGCTGGCCTTCTTGCCGATGACGAAGGCGAGTTCGACCTCCCAGTCGGTCTTTTTGGAATGGCGCGGGATCACGACGTTGTCGTTAGGGCCGCAGATCGCCGAAGTGGCCTTGAAAAACACGATGGGCTCCGCTGGAATCGGCATGCCGCTCTCTTTGGCGTGATCGCTGTAGTTCAGACCGATGCAGATGATCTTGCTCGGACGCGCAATGCACGGGCCGAGGCGCGTACCAGCAGCCACAACCGGTGCGGAGGCCGCGTTGGCTTTGGCCCAGGCTGCGAGACGGTCCAAGCCGTCGCCGCCAAAGAACTTTTCATCGTAGTCACTGCCAAACGCGCTCGCGTCGATGCGGCGGCCGTCTTCGAGTTGAAGGCCGGGGTTTTCTTCTCCAGGGTTTCCAAAGCGGATCAGTTTCATGGTTGGGTTGTTCTCGGTTAGCAGTTCTTTGTTCTCGGTTTCAATTCTTTACTTCTTCTCGTCACCCTCGGCGTTCGCGTAGCGGCCGATGATGGGATATTGCTCCAGTTCCGCCACGGTTCCGGTGACGGGATAACTCTCGCGGCCCACCCAATAGACGGCGGCGGCGGCAATGTCTTCCGGCATCAAAAGACGTCCCATCGGCACCACCGAAGGCGGCAGACGCTCCGGCCAGCCTTCGCCGAGGCCGTCGCCAATTTTGACCTGGTATTCGTTGTCCGTGAGCGTCCAGCCGACATTGAGCTGGTTCACACGCACGCGTTCCATGCCAAGCGAATCCGCCAGGTTGCGGGTCATCGTCATCAGCGCGCCCTTGGACATGGAATAGGCGAGCATGTTGGCCTGGCCGCAGTGGGCCAGCACGGAGCCGATATTCAGCACGACGCCCTGGTTCTTTTTCAGTTCGGGCAGCAAGGCACG
>DAORHS010000172.1:0-8123 GCA_035438165.1 Prosthecobacter sp. | reverse complement strand
TGCAAACCGGCCGAGTTGGGCGATGCGCTGCGTTACGTCGAAGGCGGCTGCCCGAGCCCACAGGAGCTGCCGAAGGCGCTCGAAGTGCATCCCGAGTTCAATCTCTCGCTCGTCGCCTCTGAGCCGCTCATCAACAAGCCGATGAACATCGACTGGGATGAAAAGGGCCGCCTTTGGGTCGTCGAGACGCCGGAGTATCCGAACGGCCTGCGCCAGTCGAATGTGGACGCGTGGAAGGACAGCGGTGCCAACCAGCCCGGCCACTACGACCGCAAACCGCTCGATTGCGTCTCCATCCTCTCCGACACGAATGGCGACGGCGTCATGGACAAGAAAACCGTCTTCGCCGACGAGATCGAGCTCGCCACCAGCAGCGTGTTTTACAAAAACGGCATCATCGTCTGCGCCGCGCCCGATGTGTGGTTCTTCGAGGACACAAACGGCGACGACAAGGCCGACAAACGCACCAAGCTCTACACCAACCTCGGCAATCGCGACACGCACGCCGTCATCAACAACATGCGTTGGGGCCTCGACGGCTGGATCTATGCCACGCACGGGTATTCATCGTCAGACAACGTGCAGTGCCTTGGAGTTTCAGGTTCCAAGTCTCAAGTTTCAAGTTCACCGGATCGGAGCGGCAGCTCCAACTTGAAACCTGAAACTTTAAACTCCCCAACCGGGGTCTCCATCGGAGCCGGTGTGGTGCGCTTCAAGCCGGACGGCAGCGCCTTCGAGCAATACGCCAGCCGCGGTGGCAACACCTGGGGCCTCGACATCACCTGGGACGGCCAGGTTTTCTACACGCAGCCCACCAGCGGCAATCACTTCATCCACGTCGTGCTGCCGGAGTATGTGCTGGCCAAAGGCAAGCTGCCCGGCGTCATGGGCACGAACGGCATGCTCCCGAAAGAGCCGACGTATCCGGCCATGCATTGGGAGCAGCAGGCCTATGTGCAGATCGACCAGGTCGGCAGCTACACCGCCGCCGCTGGTTGCGCCATCTATGAAGGCGGTGCCTGGCCCGCGAAGTGGAACTACAGCTACTTCACCACCGAGCCCACGCTCAACATCGTCAGCCACTTCATGGTCGAGCCCGATGGCGTCACCTACAAAGCGAAGCGCGAGCCCGGTCGCGAGCAGACCGAGTTCATCCGCAGCAAGAACCTGTGGTTCCGCCCCATCGAGAACCGCGTCGGCCCCGATGGTGCGCTCTACATCGTCGATTTCTGCAATCAGGCCGTCATTCACAACGACACCCGCGGCCCCACCCACGGCCCCGCCAACGCCGCCGTCCGCCCCGACCGCGACCACTACTACGGCCGCATCTGGAAGGTGCAGCACAAGGAGGCGAAGAAGGTGGAGGTTGTGAAGATGGAGAAGGTTGAAAGCCTTCAGCAGGGACATGCGCAACTGCGTCAAAGTTTTAACTCAAACAACAAACATCAGACGGCTAGTGCATTACGTTTGTTGGCTGAAAAAGGCGGCGAAGAGGAGTGGCGATTCCCCGGAAACGTCGATTCCTTTGTCGACAGTCAGATTAACAGCTCGAATGCCGCTACTGACAAAGACATTGATGGAGCTTCCAGCTTGGCGCTTGGAGCTACTTCCAAGCAGCAGGGTTTGATGCGCATGTATGCTGCAATCTCAAGGTTTAATGATGTGTCCAAGGTCAGAGCTTCAGCATTGAAAAAGTTTGGTTCCGAAGATTGCGACCAGTGGACTCGCTCTTTGATCATTGCTGCCGCTTCCAGAAATCCTTCTGCTTTCATCAATGATGCCCTGGCATTGGAAAATTCAGAATCATTCAGCAGCCTCATCGAAGCACTTGTTCCAATTTCTTTGAAGCTAGGCACCCCCACTGACTCATTAGAAAAACTAATCGCAGCCTGTGCTGCAGATTCAAAAGCCGAAGCATTGAAGATTACAATTCTTCGAACAATCGCACAGCAGGTGGGTGAGGTGCCTACACTTACACCCGCGCTCAAGGAGGCTTTGAATAAGCTTCTCGGTCAACCCTCACTCGCTGCTGCCACTTTGCCGCTCGTGACGAAGTGGGACAAAGGCGGTGTGCTCGCTGCCGAGGTCAAAGCGCAGCTCGACAAGCTAAGCGCCACGCTTTCCGACAACGCCGCACCCGTAGAAGCGCGGGTGAGCGCTGCGAAGGGCCTCGTGGCCGTCGGAGGTGCTTCGCAGGAGCTTGTAGTTCGGGCTTTAGCCCGTTCTGATGCGCCTGCGGCGCTGCAAGCCGCCATCATCGCGGCTTTGGACGAAAGCGGAGGCGTGGAGGCCATCGTGCCCGCTTTTGGCACGCTGAAGCGTGAACAACAAACACAAGCCTTCGAAGCCATGCTCAAACGTTCCGAGGCCACCGGAGCCCTGCTCGATGCCGTGAAGGCTGGCAGCATCGACCGCGCGATTTTCGCCCCGGGCGATGTCGCACGCCTCCGCTCGCATCCGAACAAACAAATCGCCAAACGCGCGAACGACCTCTTCAAGGTCAACAACGCCGCGAAGGACGCCATCATCGCCAAACTCACGCCGGAGGTCGAGAAGCCTGGAAACGCCGCGCAGGGCAAAATGCTCTTCACCGCCGCCTGCGCCATCTGCCACAAGCTCGGCGACATCGGCGTCGCTGTCGGCCCGCCGCTCGATGGCATGGGCGCGCATGGACCGGCCGAGTTGCTCGTACACATCGTCGATCCGAACCGCGAGGTCGATCCGAGCTTCTGGGCCTTCAACATCACCACGAAGAAGGGCGAGACGCTCGTCGGTGTCGTCACCAGTGAAAACAGCGCCACCGTCACGCTCGCCACGCAGGTCGGCGTGCGCGAGATCGCGAAGAGCGACATCGACAAGCGCGAAAACACTCGCCGTAGCCTTATGCCGGAAGGCCTCGACGCGCTCGGCCCCGAGCCGCTGCGCGACATCCTCGCCTTCATCTGCGGCGATGCGATGAAGCAGTTCCGCATCCTCCATCTCGCCGACGCTTTCACCGCCGACAGCCGCGACGGCCTCTTCGCCAGCCCCGATCCTCGCGGCGGCCAGGTGAAGCTCACCAAGTTCGGCAACGTGAAGGTCGAAGGCGTGCCGTTCTTCATCCAAGACCCCGCGAAAAGCTCCACCGGCGGCAATTTGATCGTGCTCAAAGGCGGCCCCGGCAAAGACAACCACTCACAAACGTTCCCCGCGAAGGCCGAGGTGGCCATCAACGTCGCCGCGAAGCGTCTGCAACTCCTCAGCGGCGTCTCCGGCTGGGGCTGGCCCGCCGTTCAGGACGAAGCGCCCGCGCTGAAGGCCACCGTCGTCTATGAAGGCGGCGAGAAGGAGGAATTCACCCTCCTCAACGGCATCCACTTCAGCGATTACATCCGCCCCGTCGAAGTCCCCGGCTCCAAAGGCATCGATGGCCTCGCCGACGGCCAGGAGCCGCGCCTCCTCACGCTCGAACTCACGAAGAAAGCCGTCGCGAAGACCCTGATCCTCGAAAGCCCCGCCGGAAACAAAACACCGCCCGTCATCATCGCCGTCACCGCCGACATCGAAGGCAAAGGCCCCGCGCCGCTCAGCGCCGATGCCTCCAAACGCCCGCCGCCACCTGCGCGAGGGAAAGGCAAGGCCAAAGCCGCACAAGCCCCCGAAACCGGCCCCAAAGAAGGCGGCAAAGGCGATGGCCCGCTCGTTCCTGCCGCACCCGTGCAATGGGAAGCCGGCAAAACACGCGTCCTCGTCATCGGCGGCGGTTCCTCGCACAACTTCAAAGACTTCTTCGGCACCACCGATGTCGCCACGCTCAAAGCCGCCGGCTTCTCCGTCCACTACACCGAAGACCGCGACCAAGCCGCCTCCGAACTCGCGAACGCCGACGCCGCCATCATCAGCGTGAACCGCAAATTCTTCGACACCGCCGCCTATCGCAAAGCGCTCTTCGATTTCGCCGCCGCAGGCAAAGGCATCGTCATGCTGCATCCCGGCACCTGGTATGGCTTCGCCAACTGGCCCGAACTTAACGCGCAAATCGTCGGTGGCGGTGCGAGGGGGCACGACAAGATCCATCCCTTCGATGTGAAGGCCGTCAAAGCCGATCATCCCATCATGCAGGGCGTGCCCGCCAGCTTCACCGTCGAGGACGAGCTCTACTACGTGAACGCCGAGCCGGAAAAAATCCCCGCAGGCACCGCCAAGATCACCGTCCTGGCCGAAACGAGCCCCAGCGACAAATTCCAAAAGCCGCACCCCAGCGTGTGGATCACCGAGCATCCGAAGGCGAAGATCGTCGGCATCGCCCTCGGGCATGATCAGCGTGTGCACGACCTGAAGCCCTATCAGCAGATCCTCACCAACGCCGCCAAGTGGGCGAGCGGGAAGTGACGCGGCTGTGCGAGGAAGATGCCGCCTGCATCCGGCAAACACCCTGACCATGTCGAACTATTCCCAGCTCAACCCCGAACTGCTGGTCGCCACCGTGGAAAAGCTTTCCACGCGCGTCGGCGAGCGCTTTCCGCAGGCGGGTTTGTTCCGCGTTTCGAAGCATCTGTGTGACATCGCCGCTGAATCTCGCCAGCGGGTCACCGAAACAGGACGGCGCTCGCTATGGATTCGTGCTGCGATCGTGCTGCTGCTCATCCTGATGGTGGCGGGAGTCATGATGAGCGTATCCGCTTTCCGGATTCAGCCGAAGACAGACGACGTGACGTGGGTGGAACTGGTGCAGGCGATGGAGTCCGGGATCAATGACATCGTGTTCGTCGGAATCGGTGTCTTCTTCCTCGCGAGCCTGGAGACGCGCATGCGACGACGGCGGATTCTGAAAGCACTGCATGAACTGCGCTCGCTGGCTCATGTGATCGACATGCACCAGCTCACCAAGGATCCGCAGCGTGCTGCAGGCGTGCTGGTGGCGACGCCTTCCTCGCCAACGAGTGACATGTCGCCCGACCAGCTCATTCGTTACCTCGATTACTGCGGCGAGATGCTGTCGCTGGTGGGAAAACTCGCGGCGCTGTATTTGCAGCGCTCGGACGATGCGGTGGTGTTGAGCACGGTGGATGAGATCGAGGGGCTGACGACCGGTCTCGCACGCAAAATCTGGCAGAAGCTCATGATCATTCACGCCGGGCCGAAAGAGGCGGGTGACGGGGCGAAATAAAAAAGGCAGGTCCGGAGACCTGCCTTTTGGAAAAGGTTGTGGTTGGAGCGGCTTACTTCACGATGCCGAGCAGCTCGACTTCGAAGACGAGGGCCTCGTTCGGGCCGATGTCGCCACCGGCGCCGTTTTCACCGTAAGCGAGCTGGGAAGGGATGAAGATCTTCCACTTGGAGCCGACCGGCATGAGCTGAAGCGCCTCGGTCCAGCCTTTGATGACTTCCTGCACACCGAAGGTGATGGGCTGGCCGCGTTCGACGGAGCTGTCGAACACCTTGCCGTCGATGAGCGTGCCGTGGTAGTGGACGTTCACCTTGTCGGTGGCGACGGGCTTGGGTCCGTCACCGGCCTTGATGACTTCGTATTGAAGGCCGCTGGCGGTGGTGGTCACGCCTTTGCGCTTGCCGTTGTCTGCAAGGAATTTGTCGCCGACCGCCTTGGACTCCTGGCCGCGCATGGCGGCCTTGGCCTGCATGCTGGCTTCAAAGGCCTGCATGGCGGCCATGAGTTCTTCCTGGGTGTACTTGGGCTTCTCGCCGGCGAGGCCGGACTTGATGCCTTCATTGAGGGCGGTGAGATCGATGGCGATGCCCTGGCCTTTGAACTGTTCGCCGAAATTCCGGCCGATGAAGTAGCTGACTTTGTCCATGGGTACGGAGGTGGGGGCGGAGGCGGAGGGTTCGGCCGGCTGCGCGGGCTTGACTTCCTGGGCTTGGATGACGGAGGCGGCCGCAAGCGCGGCGCAGAGCAGGGCGATGGTGGGTTTCATATTGGAGGCGCGGAGACTACCCATGGGCCCGGTGCGGTCAATGAAAGCCTTGGAGGGCCGGGAAAAAGCCGTTTGACCCCGTCCCCCGCTTGAACCAGTATCGCCGCCCTTCTAAACCAGAACCTATATGCCCGCGAAAATCTACACTGAAAAAGACGCCAGCCTTGCACCCCTCAAAGGCAAGACCTGCGCTGTCATCGGCTTCGGCTCCCAAGGCCATGCACACGCCCTGAACCTCAAAGAGAGCGGCGTCAACGTCATCATCGGCCTCTATCCCGGCAGCAAGAGCCGCGCGGTGGCTGAAGAAAAGGGCCTCAAGGTCTATGACACCGCTGAAGCCGTGAAAAAGGCCGATGTCATCTTCGTCGCCGTTCCTGACACCAAGATCCCCGATGTCTTCAACAAGGACATCAAGCCGAACCTGACCAAGGGCAAGACGCTGCTGTTCAGCCACGGTTTCGCCATTCACTTCAAGACGATCACCGTTCCTGCGGATGTGAACGTCATCATGGTGGCCCCGAAAGGCCCCGGACACATCGTCCGCCGTCAGTACACCGAAGGCAAAGGCGTCCCCGCCCTCATCGCCATCTATCAGAACGCCGACAAGCAGGCCAAGAAGATCGCCCTCGCCTGGGCGCACGGCATTGGCGGCACCCGCGGCGGCGTGCTCGAAACCACCTTCAAGGAAGAAACCGAAACCGACCTCTTCGGCGAGCAGACTGTTCTTTGCGGCGGCACCAGCGCCCTCGTCCAGGCCGGCTTCGAAGTGCTGGTGGAAGCCGGCTACTCCCCTGAGATGGCCTACTTCGAGTGCTTGCATGAGCTGAAGCTCATCGTGGACCTCATGAACGAGTCCGGCATCGCCGGCATGCGTTTCTCCATCTCCGAAACCGCCAAGTGGGGCGACGTCAAAGTCGGTCCGAAGATCATCGACAAGTCGGTGAAGAAGCGCATGAAGGAAGCCCTCAAGGACATCCAGTCCGGCAAGTTCGCCAAGGAATGGGTGCGCGAGACGAAGACGGGCTACAAGAAGTTCAACAAGCTGCTCAAGGACGGCGAGAAGCACCCGATCGAGAAGACCGGCGCCCGCCTCCGCGGCCTGATGCCGTGGATCAAGAAGCGCGACATCAAGGGCACGCAGGCCAGCTACTCGTAAGAGCAGGTCAGAGATTCAAGCGAGGCGCGGACCGGAAACGGTCCGCGCTTTTTTGTGCCTCAGGTGCCTGCCTGAACAACCTGCGAGTGCCCGAGTTTGGCTTCAGGCGTCTTGAAGCACATCGCGATGCTGAAGGTGACGATGGTGCCGAACAGGATGCGCCAGGGGAACTCAATCTCCACCATCCACTCTGGCCGTGGAATGCCGCCCTCCATGCCGAGGGAGGCCATGAGGCCTTTGTCGAGGCCGCTGAGATAGCCGACCACGATGAATCCGGCGAGCATGGCGATGCCGTTGCCACGATCATTTCCACGCGTGTTCGTGAACAGCCCGACCATGAACACACCGAGCAGCGAGCCGTAGGTGTAGCCGAAGACGCCGAGGATGATCGGAATGATGCGCAGCGAGGGGTTGTGTGCCTTCACCCAGGCCGTGCCGAGTGCGACGGTGATCAGCAAAATCGCAAACAGCACCGTACCAAAGCGCAGCACGCGCACCTTGCCCTTTTCGGTGTCGGGTTCGCCGAACCAGCGGAAGTGGAAGTCACGCACGTAGCTCGTGGCGAGCGAGTTCAACGCGGTGCTTAGCGATCCCATCGCCGTGGCGAGCACGCCTGCCACCACGAGGCCGCGCAGGCCGGTCGGCATCGAGGTCAGGATGTAAAAGGGAAACACCTGGCTGCTGTCGGGTGTGCCTTTGGCGTTCTTTGGCAGGAGGATCTCCGGATGCTGCTGATAAAACACGAACAGCAGGATGCCGATGCTCAGCACCATGAAATTGACCGGGATGTCGGCCACGCCGGAGAGGATGGTGGCTTTGGCGCTCTGGCGTTTGTTCTTCGCCGTGAGCATGCGCTGCACCATGTCCTGGTCCGTGCCATGCGTGGCGAGTGTGACAAAGGTGGAGCCGAGGAAGGCCGTCCACATCGTGTACTCTGTTTCGAGGATGCCCTTGATCCAGCCCCACGCGCCCGGATGCGCCGGGTCCGGCCTGCCCCAGTCAATCACGGCCGGTTCCTGAATCGCCGCATGCAGGGCCGCCCAGCCGCCGGT
>DAORHS010000171.1:0-8141 GCA_035438165.1 Prosthecobacter sp. | reverse complement strand
CGCCGGGATGTAGGCGCCGCCCGCGGTGCAGCCGCCGAACACCGCCGAGATCTGCAAGGGCTTCAGCGTTCCATCCGGCAGCGCTCACCGCGCCGACACCTCGAATGCGGATGTCACGCGCGTTCATGCGGTCCTCCTTTGCAGCACGAGGGTTGCGTTGGTGCCGCCAAAGCCAAAGGAATTCGTCAGGGCATGCTCGAATTGCGCACGACGAAACTTCCGCACGAGATCGAAATGCACGGCAGGATCAACCTCGCGCACGTTCAGGCTCGCGGGCAGCCACTGGCCCTGCAGCGCCATCAGGCAGATCACGGCTTCGACGGCGCCCGCACCACCGAGCAGGTGGCCCATGGCGGATTTGGTGGAGCTGACGGGGATGTTTCCCACCGCATCACCCGCCCAGGCGGCGATGGCGGCGGCTTCGGCCACGTCGTTGAAGGGGGTGCCGGTTCCGTGGGAGTTGATGTAGCCGATTTGATCCGGTGAGACACCCGCCTGGGCACAGGCGGCAGTCATGGTGCGAACGGCGGCCTTCCCCTCGGGATCGGGCTGTGTGAGATGATGAAGATCCGTGGCGGTCGAATAGCCTGTCACTTCTCCCAGCGCATCGCTTTGGCGGGCGTCGTCTGCTTCGAGCAGCATGACGGCGGCGCCTTCACCCAGCGCAAGGCCGTCGCGCTGCGCATCAAAGGGACGCGGAATGCCGCTGGGGGCGAGGGCGTGCAGGCTGTCGAATCCGGCAAACACGAGCCGTGCGAGCGCATCGTAGCCGCCCGCGAGCACGCGCCTGGCGCGCCCCGAGCGGATCATGTCGGCGGCCCAGCCGATGGCGTTGGCACCGGAGGCGCAGGCGTTCGAAACGATGATCACCGGGCCCCGCCAGTCAAACTCGGCGCCGATGCTGTTCATCTGCCGCTGTGGCTGATAGTGCTCCGCACGCGAAAGCTGGAAGGGAACACGTCCCGCATCCTGCTTTGCGTTCTCAAAGTAGGCTTCGCCCAGCGGCATGGCCCCTGCCGAGGTGCCGATGACCATGGCATCGATGCCTTCCATGTTCTGACGGCCCGCCCGGGCCAGGGCTTCGCGGATGGCGATGAGCAGCATGTGCGTGCCGCGATCCATGAACGTCTGTTTGTGCGCAGGAACGCTGTGAAACCCGTTTCCCTCGGGCAGATCGACCACGCCGGCGGTCTTGGCGATGAGTTCACTCGTGTCAAAAAGCCCGACCGGTCTGAAGGCGGTACGATCCGCCGCCAGCGACTGTTCATTCGCCTGCCAGCCAATGCCCAGCGGCGAGACGATCCCGGCTCCGGTGATGGCGATGCGCTGGCGAGAAGGGGGGGGCACTGTGGAAATCAGGATGAGATTCGTCGTGTGAAGAGTTGAACTGCCAACGCAAACGTCCATTCTACGCCACGGCGCAGCGCATGGTTTACGCTTCGTCGCAAGGACTGCAAATGTTTGGTGAACGCTGGGATCGTATTGTGGCTGAGCGCGGAGCGCAGGCCGCCCTGTATCTGGCTGACGGCAGCGCCACGACTTTCCACCAGCTCGATGAAGAAGCCCGTGCGCTGAAACCGGCCGGCGATCATGTGCTGGTCCAGGGCGATACCCCGGCGATTTTGCGCTCGTTGCTGGCCGGGCTTCTTCACGGGGTGCCGGTGCAGCTGGTGGAAAAGGACCGCCAGCGCCGGGTGCCCGCCATTCCGCCGCCAGCGGGCACGGCCTTGATCAAACAAACCGTCGGTGGTTCGGGTCTGCGCCGCTGCCAGTTCTTCACGCTCGACCAGATCGCCGCGGATGTGGACCGCCTGCATGCGGCGCTCGATCTCGGCGCCCGCGGCGTCGGTGTGGCGGCGATTTCCTGCGCGCATTCGTTTGGACTGACGATGACGGTGTTGCAGACCCTGTTCAACGGCGTGCCGACCTGTTTTGCGCCGCAGCCCTTCGCCCAGCCTTTGATGGAGGCGATGAGACATCATGCGCGTGTCTTTTTACCGGGCGTTCCGGCTTTGTGGAAGGCCTGGCTCATGGGCGAGGTGCAGTTTGGCAACGTCAGCCTCGCGATCTCGGCCGGATCACCGCTCACACGGGCCTTGGAGCGCATGGCGATGGACAAACACGGGCTGAAAATTCACAACCTGTATGGCACGAGCGAATGCGGGGCGGTTTCGTGGGACGGCTCGGATTCCCTGCGCGACGATGCGCGTGATCTCGGCTCACTCCTGCCCGGTGTGCAGACACAGACGGATCATAAAGGCCGCCTGTTCGTCACCAGCAGTTCGGTGGGCCTTGGGTATGATGAACTGCTGCCGGACGAACGGTATGGCGGCGGTTCTTTCACCACCAGCGACCAGATCGACCCGAGTGGAGAGCGCCTGATGTTCGAGCAGTGCATCGGAGGCGGTATCAACGTGGCCGGCCGCAAGCTGAGCCCTGCTGAGATCGGCGAAAAGATCAAGCGTGCCGCAGAACTGCCGGGGGTGACGATCCGAGGGGCGTCGAGCCGTGATCCCGAACGCTGTCAGGACATCGTGGCAGAACTGGAAGTGCCGCAGGCGGAGATCGACGCGGCATTCAAAGCCAGGGCCTGTTCTTTGCTGGCACCGTGGGAAGTGCCGCGTAGATGGATGGGCAGAAAGAACGACCCATGATTGAATCCGAATGACGAATGAACTGCCAGCGTCAGCCTTTCGGCGCATTGCAAAGCTCAGCATCCGGCTGTGGGACTGGCACTACGTGTCGGCGAAGCTGCGCTCGGACCCGGTGTATGGCGCGGTCGCGAAGGAGCTGGCCGGATCCGCGCTGCCGGTGCTCGACATCGGCTGCGGCATGGGCCTGCTGGCCTTTTATCTGCGTGAGGCGGGCTTCACGCCTGCGATCACCGGTTTCGACTACGACACGGGAAAGATCGACAGCGCGCAGGGAATGTCAGCACGCAGCGGTTTTGCCGGATTGAGCTTCATGAACGGCGACGCGCGGAGCGGACTGCCGGATTTCAGCGGGCATGTGGTCATCCTGGACATCCTTCAATTCTTCAAGCGTGAGGAGCAGGAGGCGCTGCTGCGCTCGGCGGCGGAGCGTGTGGCCGCAGGCGGGAAACTGGTAATCCGCAGCTGCCTGCGGGATGATTCGGGGCGCTTTCGCATCACCGTGGCGGGAGACTGGCTGGCGAAGCTGACGTTCTGGATGAAGGCCGCGCCGGTGTGCTACCCGGACCGCGAATTGTTCGAGTCCGTGCTCGGCTCCGCCGGTTTGAAGGTGCGCGTCGAACCGCTATGGGGCGGAACGCCCTTCAACAACCACCTCATCGCCGCCGAACGTCCGGGTTGAGGGTTCGGTGGAGGCGAAACCGGCGGAAGCGATCATGGCCGCGACCGATTCGGCCACCTCGATCGCCACGGGAGTGGCTTCGTGGATGAGGACGATCGTTCCGGGCTTGAGGCGGTTGCGGATGCGCCGGGTGATGGGTCCCACGTCGGTGCTCACGCCGTCGAAACCGCGTGCGCCCCACATCATGATGCGCAGGCCCAGCGCGCGGGTGATCACGGGCAGGAAGACGTTGTGATGGCCGGCGGGCGGGCGGAAAAAACGCGGCGGTTGCTCCGGGCCGAGGGCGGTGAGCGTTTCCTGGCAGGTGGCGATCTCCCGCCAGAGGCGGGCCGGGCGCAATGCCCAAAAAAACGCGGCGGGATGAGTCTGCGTGTGATTGCCGATCTCGTGGCCGCGCGCGATGATTTCGCGCACGAGATCCGGGTGCCGCGCGGCACGCTCGCCGACGAGGAAAAAGACGGCCTTCAGGCCATGACGGTCGAGGATGTCGAGGATCGCGGGCGTGTGCTGCGGATGCGGGCCGTCGTCGATGGTGAGCAGCGCGTGGTTTGAGCCCGGCGGCAGCTCTTTGATCATGGGACCAAAGAGCGTGCAGCGCGGCACGAGGGTGCCGGTCATCATCGTCGCGAGCACGGAGACAAAAATCGTCACGGCGGCGGCTGTGTGACCGTGCCAGACGAGCCAGAAGACAAGAATCAGCGGCAGCAGCGCGACGAGCATCCGCAGATAGGCGGTGCGCAGGGTGCGGGCGCGGATTTCAGCATTCATGCCGGGTCGCGGGTGACGAGAGGTTCAAAGACAAACCATTGATCCCAGTGCTCTTTGAGAAATCCGTGCATGATCGGCAGCCAGGCGGCGCATACCTCCGCCGCTTTCGGTTTGCGTCCGCCGGGATGAAAGGGCTTGCCGATCTCGATGCGGTAGGACAGGCGGCCTTTGCGGCTCAAGAACACCGGATAGCATGGAACACCGGTCACTTCAGCCAGCACGAGCGGCCCGCGGGGGATGCGATAGGTCACGCCGTCGATGCTGGCCTGTGTGGGGGTCACGTCTCCCATCACGCGGTCGCCCTGGACGCAGACCACTTCGCCGGCGAGCAGTTTGCGGCAGAGTTCCATGCCGAGATGGCCGCCGGGCTCGTTGTAGTGAATGTGCAGATTGGGCTCGCGGGTTTCCTCCTCGCGCAGCTCTTTCTGGCGCAGCCGCTGCAAGGACGCCGAGGCTTCGGGCATGCGCACGGTGTGGATCGCACGGCCAAACCTGCGTGCGAAGAGGCCGGCGCCGATGTCGTAGTTGCCCGAATGCACGGTGAAGATCAGCGCACCGCCTGCTCTTGCCTGCAGCGCTTCGAAATCGTCCTTGCCGACGATCTCCCATTCCACCTCACGCTGAAAGTAGAGATGCCACAACCGGTCGAGGTAAGTCAGCGCGAACTGGAGAAACACCCGGAAGCCTGCGACGCAGCTTGATCCTTTGCCTGGCATGAGGGCGCTGAGATTTGACCGCACCGCCTCGCGCTGAGGCACCGCCAGAAGATAAACGAGCGCTGCCACGGGGTAGGTGAGAATGGTGAACACCGGAGCGGGAAGCCAGCGCATCCAGAACAGCAGCACCTGGGTCCAGAACGCATCATGCAGACCCATGCGGGCAGGGGGGGCGGCGACCTGCGGCTGGTGGGTTGCAGTTTCGGCGGATGGCATTATTTAGAGGCGTACAACAGGGAAGTGGGAGGCGTTCTGTTTCGACCGTCACGACGCCTCCGACAACTGACTTTTTTCACCTATCGTCCCCATGATTTCCTCCAACTCTGATTTTGACGTGGTCGTCATGGGCGGGGCGTTTTCTGGCGCGGCAGCGGGCATGATGCTGAAACGCGACCATCCGGACATGCGCATCCTGATCGTGGAGCGCACCGTGCAGTTCGACCGCAAGGTCGGTGAGAGCACCTCCGAAGTGGCGGGCTGCTTCCTCACCCGCGTGCTGCACCAGGGCACCCACCTCAGCGCACGACATTACCAGAAACACGGCCTGCGCATGTGGTTCTGCCACACCCCGCAGGACTCGGTGAATGATCTCACGGAGATCGGTCCGCGTTTTCAGTCGCGTCTCGCGACGTTTCAGCTCGACCGCGCGATTCTCGACGAGCACCTGCTGAAGGAGGCCTGCGGCTTCGGCTGCGAGCTCATGCGGCCCGCGACGATCAAAACGATCACGCTGTCCGAGGACAAGGCGCCGCACACGCTCGAAATCATGCCGCAGGAGGGGCAGATGCGCACCGTCACCGCGAAGTGGATCATCGACGCCTCCGGCAAGGCCGCCGTGCTCGCGAAAAAGCTCGGCATCCAACACTCCATCGGCGACGAGCATCCCACCTCCTCGGTCTGGTGCCGCTTCCGCAACGTCAACGACCTCGACAGCTTCAAGAGCCGCAAGATGTTCCCGAAGCTGACGGAAAGCGTCTTTGGCATCCGCACCACGGCCACGAATCACCTCATGGTCCGCGGGTGGTGGTGCTGGATCATTCCGCTGTCGGATGGCAGCTACAGTGCCGGCGTCACCTGGGACCGGAGGTTGTACACGCTGCCAGAAGGACCGTCTCTCGTCGCACGGCTGCAGGCGCATCTGGTGAATCATCCCGTCGGGAAGCTAATGTTTGAAAACGCCGTCCCGGATGCTGACGACACGTTCTATTATAAGAACCTCGGCTACCACGCGGAATACATCGCCGGGAACCGCTGGGTGATGGTGGGAGACGCCGCCGGTTTCATGGACCCGCTCTACAGCCAGGGCCTTGATTTCTGCGGCTACACCGTTTCCGCCGCCACGGAACTCGTGCGCAAAAACCTCGCGGGCGAGGACACGCAGAAGATCACCGACTATCTGAACATGGCCTACCCGCGCAGCTACCGCACGTGGTTCGAGGCGCTCTACAAGGACAAGTACACCTACCTCGGCGACGCCGAGCTCATGCACGCGGCCTTCCTCATGGATCTCGCGACCTACTTCCTCGGCCCGGTGCGCGGCGTTTACAACAACCCCGCCGTCGAATGGATCCTCATGCCCTACGACGGTCCGGTGGGCGCCTTTTTCGGGAGGTTCATGGCCTTCTACAATCGCCGCCTCGTCTGCATCGCCCAGGAGCGCGTGCGCAAAGGCATCTACGGCCGCATGAACCACGGGCATGTCTTCATCCCGCGCATCAGCATGTCGCCGGACACCAGTGCCGCGCGTCTGCTGTGGGACGGCATCAAAGTCTGGCTGAAAGCCGAGATCACGACCTGGCTCGCGCCGACACCGAGCGCCGCACCGGTGATGATGACGGAGAAGCCGGCGGAGGCGTGAAGCCTACTCCGCCACGAAAAACATCGCCGCGAAAGTGTTCGACGTGAATTTCGCGTCCGGTTTCGGATCGACCAGCATGGTGGAGATGTCGCCGTCGAGATAGAGCGCGTCCTCGCAGCCGAGATGAAGAAAAAACTGGGTGAACTGGTGAAACGTGACGCGTCCTTTGACCGAGTCGTCACGGTCACTCATCGCGAAGATGATCTGCCCGTCCTTCTTCCGCACGCCGACCGCGTTGCGCAGGCGTTTGTTGGGCGAGTTCGCGTGGAAGGCGGGGTGAATGACGCCGTGGCGCAGCATCAGCGGGCCGGATTGGGTGGCGAGGCGCGGTTTGAGGCCGCTGTTGGCAAACTCCGCCGCCTCCATCACGCCGGGGCCGGTTTGATCATCGAGATAGAAGACACCGTTCGGCTTCAGGAAGAAATTCCCTTCGCCCGTTTGCAGATTGACCGGCACCAGCTCGCGTCCGGCGCCAATCGTCAACCCGCAGGGCTTCGGGCCGCGCTCGTAAATGCCCGCGTTCGTCGCGAAGATGATTTTCTTCTGCTGCGCGGCGAGATGAGCGCGCAGGCCGTTGAAATCCATGAGCGGTTTGCCATCCGTGCCCAGCCAGACGAGCTGCAGCCGCTGCCAGTCGGCCTTGTCCACGCGATAGAGGTGATAGCGCCCGCCTTCATGATCCACCGTCTCCGCACCGTGCAGGTGCGAGGTGAAGGTGGCACAGCCGAAGAGGGTCAGGAGCCAGCGCGGGAGTTTCATAGGGCGAACCATTTGCAGCATGTTCATCCCCGTCCATGATGAAAATCACATGTCCAGCAGTCTCGGCACACTTTTCCGCATCAGCACCTGGGGCGAATCCCATGGCCCCGGCGTCGGCGTCGTCATTGACGGCTGCCCGCCACGCATTCCGCTCACAGTGGAGGACATCCAGGCCGAGCTCGACCGTCGCCGCCCCGGTCAGAGCAAGATCGTCACGCCGCGCAAGGAGGACGACAAGGCGGAAATCCTTTCTGGCGTGCTCGACGGGCAGACGCTCGGCACCCCGATCGGCATTTTCGTTCGCAACACCGACCAGCGCCCCTCCGCCTACACAGAGATGCAGCAGGCGTATCGCCCCAGCCACGCTGATTACACTTACGACGCCAAATACGGCATCCGCGCCGTCTCTGGTGGTGGCCGATCCAGTGCGCGTGAAACGATTGGCCGCGTCGCCGCCGGTGCCATCGCGCGCAAGGTGCTCCAGCACTCGCTCTCCGGCTACGAAGCCCTCGCTTACGTCAAAACGGTGCAGAACATCCACGCCGAGATCCCTCCGCCCTCAGCCCTCAGCTCTTCGCTCATCGAATCCAACATCGTCCGCACCTGCGATCTCGTCGCGGCGGAGAAGATGATCGAACTCATCGAAAAAATCCGCAGCGAGGGCAACAGTGTCGGCGGCGTGATCGAATGCGTCGTGCGCGGCGTGC
>DAORHS010000170.1:0-8163 GCA_035438165.1 Prosthecobacter sp. | reverse complement strand
CTTCATCGAAGGCCGCCTGCAGATGGATTCCTGGGAAGACAAGCAGACCGGCCAGAAGCGCACCCGCATGCGCGTCGTGGGCGAGCAGATGCAGTTCCTCGGCAGCCCTGGCGGCGACCGCGCTCCAGCCGGTGGCGGCGATGACGAAGGCGGCCAGTCGGGTGGTGGCTACAATCGCCCGGCAGCCCGTCCCGCCCAGCGCCCCGCTGCCGCCCAACAACGCCCGCAGCAGCGCCCCGCCCCTGTCCAGCAGAACGACGACTTTGGTGAAGGTCCGATCACGGACGGCATGGAAGACGACGACATTCCGTTTTGATCGATGGGGTGGCGAAGGCTGTAATCTGGGCCTACGATCGTCGCTTTGTCATTCAAGGTTCCTTGTTCGCTGTTCAAATCCCGCATTTGGAATGCGTAAGATTCGCAGTGTGAGGCTGCGTTAACTGCGCCTCCATGAAACCAGCCATCCTCCTCGCCTTCCTCGTCAGCGCCTCACTGCTTGCTCAAACCGCCGCGCCCAAGGCTCCGGCCAAACCGAAGGGGCCGGTGATTCCGGCGGATGCGCAGTGGCATGATGTGACGACCTGGGGGGTCGAAGGCCGTGGCTGGGGGGATCAGGAGCGGAAGCGTTGGTTTGATCGTTTCCCGGCGAAGGCGGAGAAGACGGTGACGCCCGCCGTTTGGAGCCTGAGCCGCGATTCGGCTGGCATGATGGTGCGCTTCAAGACGGACGCGAAGGCGATTTACTGCCGCTACGATCTCGCCAAGGCGAATCTGGCCCTGCCTGCGATGCCGGCGACGGGTGTGAGCGGTCTTGATCTGTATGCGCGTGATGACAAAGGCCAGTGGCGCTGGGTGGCGTGCCCGAAACCGGCGGCGCAGCATGTGGAGGCCGTTTTGATCAGCGATCTGGCTCCGGGCGAGCACGAATTCGCCGCCTACCTGCCGCTCTACAATGGCATCGAGAAACTCGAGATCGGCGTGCCTGCGGGCGCGAAGTTTGAAGGCCTCGCCCCGCGAAAGGAAAAGCCCATCGTCTTCTACGGCACCTCCATCACGCATGGAGCCAATGCCTCGCGTCCCGGCATGGTGCACACGGCCATTCTCGGCCGGCGCTTCGATCGTCCGGTCATCAACATCGGCTTCTCCGGCAACGGCCGCATGGACGCCGCCGTGGGTGATCTGATCAACGAACTCGATGCCGCCGCCATCGTCATCGACTGCTCCCCAAACATGCAACCGGCCGACGTGACGGCGAAATGCGTGCCGCTGGTGAAGCAACTGCGTTCCAAACACGCCAAGACGCCGATCGTCCTTGTCGAGGACCGCCGCTTCACCAACTCCTGGATCACTCCGGCCAAGGCGAAGTTTCACGACGACAACCACGCCGCGCTCAAGGCCGCCTACGAGCAGCTCAAGGCCGAGAAAGTCGCCAATCTCCACTACATCAGCGGCGATGCGCTCTACGGCACCGACGCCGAAGGCTCCAACGACGCCTCTCACGGCACTGACCTCGGCTTCCTGCGCCAGGCGGACATCTTCGAGCCCGTGCTGCGTGCGGCGCTGAAGTGATCGTGCTTTACTCTGCTCCCGGCGGTTCCAGAAGCCGTCGGGGGAGATCACGCACGCCGTGAAGCACACGGAAGACGACCAGCGTGTCATCTTCAACGCGGTAGAAAATGAGGTGCTTCTCAAACGATCCCTCGATGTGATAAGAACGGAACTTCGCCAGGCGGCGGTCACGAAACTTGCGGATGCGACCGAGATCAGATTGGTGGCAGAGCAGCTCTTTGGTCTCGTGAAAAGCCCGCAAGTATCGCTCGGCAACATCTTCTCCTGCCTTGTCCGCATACCACTCGTATTGCAGATCAAGATCCAGCAGCGCTTCCGCCCTGATGTCGGCTCTCAGCATTACTGAGGCACGGACTGGCTCTCCATGGCGTGTTTCGCACGCCAGCGCTGGCGGATGCCTTCGTAAAGTTCATCAGTGATTGGCAGTCTTGGACTGTCGAGAGCTTTGAGCATCTCAGCTTCGAGTTCAGGTGACTCGTAGCCGTCGTTTTGCTCACGCAGCACCTCTAGATGGCGCTCACTCATCCAGCCGAAGAGTTCCAGGAATCTTTCGGGCGGAAGGGTTCGGATGGAGTCTTCAATTTGAGCCACTGTCGTCATGGCAAAAGGATATTCGTCGTTTTGAGTGACGCAAGCGCGGGGCTGGCTCTTCACTTCCCGATCTTGTAAAGCGCCGTGTCGGTGCGGAGAAACAGGGCGCCGCCGTCGGCGATGGGGCTGGCCATGATCGGGCCGTCGAGCGTGTTCTGGGAGAGGATTTTGAATTCCTTGGCCGCGTTGATGATCGTGACGACGCCTTCGCGGCTGGCGAAGTAGAGTTTGCCGTCAGCAAGGATCGGTGAGGCGCTGAATTTGCCGCCGATTCGTTCGCGGTAGAGCGCTTCGCCGGTTTTTGTGTCCACGCAGCTCACGATGCCGCCGTCATCGACGTAGAACAGCAGGCCGTCGTGCAACACGGGCGAGCACATCTTCGGAGCGTTCTTGTTGTTGCGCCAGGCGACCTCGGGCGTTTTCAAACCAGCGTGTTTGAGGGCGATGACGGCTGATTTGCCGAAGGCGGTGCTGAAATAGATCTGCTGGTCATCGGCGACGGGCACGGTGGACATGGAGAAGCCGAGCTCGCCATAGTGAATCTTCCACAGCTCCTGGCCGGTCTGCGGATCATAGCCGTAGATGTTGTTGGCAGCGGAGCTGACGACTTGGGGCCGGCCGTTGATGGTGACGATGAGCGGCGTGCCGTAGGCTTTGCGCTGCTGCGGACGCGGGTCCATGTCGCCGCTGCGAGCGGTCTTCCACGCGAGCCTGCCGGTGTTCGTGTCGAAGGCGGCGATGAACTGCTGATCGCTGCCGTCAAAATGAGCGATCAGGCGATCGCCATGCAGCACGGCGGTCGATCCGGGGCCGTTTTCGTGCATGACGTTCAGCTCCTCGTTCTTCCACAGGACCTTCAGCGTCTTGGTGTCGAGTGCGACGGTGCCAAAGGAACCGAAATGCGCATAAAGGCGCCCATCTTCGAGCACCGGCGAAGGTGAGGCATAGCTGTTGAGCTGATGCGCCCACTGCGGGTCTTTGACGTTCAGCAGTTCGATGTCGTGCAGGATTTTGCCATTGTTTCGATCCACGCAGACAGCACGCAGACTCACGGAGGAGAGGACGACGAGCGGCTGGTCGCCGGTGTTCGATTCGAGACGACGTTTGGCTTCCTCAGGTGTCGCGGCTTTTTCAATCGCGGTGGTGAGCCAGATCTGATCGCCCCACATCACGGGTGTGGAGTGGCCGCGACCGGGCAGCGGCGTCTTCCAGGCGACGTTGCTCGTCTCGCTCCACGTTTCAGGCAGGCCGGAGGCGTTGGCCTGGCCTTGGGCCGAGGGGCCGCGCCATTCGGGCCAGTTGCCGGCATGGGAAACGGAGGTGAGGAGCAGCAGGGGGAGGAGAAGACGGTGGATCATGAACGAGAAAAAACGTGGCAAGGTGCGCCGAACTCTCTTTCACTGCCGCCAATCATGCGCATCCCGTTTTTTCTATTTGTTTCCGCCGTCTTTCTGCAGGCGCAGACGCCAAAAGTCGAAACGTACATCGAGGTTCGCACCGGCACGCTTCCCATCATTCTCACCGTGCCCCACGGTGGCAGCTTGAAACCGTCGAACGTGCTGGCGCGCCGCTACGGGGTCACGGGCATGGATGCCAACACCATTCCGCTGTCTGAAATGATCATCGAGGAGCTGGAGAAGCGCCATGGCGGCCGCGCCCATGCCATCATCTCCCGCCTGCACCGCACCAAGCTGGATCCCAACCGCGAGGTCAAGGAGGCCGCGCAGGGCGATCCGACGGCCGAAGCAGCCTGGCACCGTTTTCATGACAGCGCGCAGGCGGCCTGTGCGAGCGTGATGAAAAAGCACGGCATGGGCCTGCTGCTGGACATTCACGGCCACCGCCATCTCGATCAGCGCGTCGAACTGGGCTATCTGGTCAAAGCAGACATGCTGAAGCGAACCGACGCCGAGCTGAACGCTGATGCGGCGCTGATCGCCTCCACCAGCATCCGCGATCTGGACAAGCGTTCTCCTCAGAGCTTCGCGGAGCTGCTGCGCGGACCGCAGAGCCTGGGCGGTCTGCTGGAACTCCGCGGCTTTCGCTGCCTGCCGAGTCCGTCGAAAGCAAACCCCGGCATCCTGGCCGGCTACTTCAGCGGCGTGTATGACGTCGCCGCGCATGGCTCGCGCGACGGCGGCACGGTGAGCGCCATTCAGGTGGAGTGCCCCTGGAACAACGTGCGCGAACGCCCCGAGGACCAGCGACGTTTTGCCATCGCGCTGGCAGATTCACTCGGCGTGTACTTTGAGGTCCACTTTGGCCGGAAGTTGAAGTGACGCAGGCTGCTACGCCCCGGTCTGCTTCGATACGCTGTCTCTCTCAGCGACCAAGGCACGAACCTCGGACGGAGTGGACGCGGCCCAGTCCGTGGGAATGCGTTCGTCATGGAATCCCCGCCGATGCAGCCAGCCGAAGAAGGCGACACTGCCGAGCAGTCCGGCATTGAAAGGAAGGCAGAGCGGCAGCAACGCAAGGCGCAGCAACGCTTCCGAGAGAGGTTCCCACAGCCAGGCCAACGCCAACGCGACAAGCAACGTCCACACGATGGTCCTAACATTGAGCCGCAGGTAATGACCGCCGAGGGCAAGCGCGAGAACGACGATGTTCATGGCCAAAGCAGGATCGCCAAACGCGGGCAGCCACAGCGAACCGAGGACGCAAAGCCCCACGGCGGCGAGGGCCACGAACGCGCTGGTGCGCGAGTGCCAGAGGATGCCGATGAAAAACCAGACCCAGCAGAGCAAAATTCGTGACGAGATGAACTGCGCGGCCTGGCCGAGATTGCGATCGAGAAACCGGCTCCAGGCAAGACAGCGATCCTGTGTGGCGCCTTCAGGCAGCGTCGCGGCGAGTCCGGAAAAGGCATCGGCGAACAAGGGGGCGCACAACACGGCGGTGGTGAAGTGGCGCCGTGCTTCCTCCGGTTTGCCGGCCTGCATCGCACACCAGCCGAGGCCGTCCCAGGAATCGGCAAAGAACGAATCGAGCGCCACGGCACGGCGAAAGGCCAGCGCGGCATCGTCGTAGCGGGCCTGACGAAAACGGCTCCAACCGAGACCGTCATAGGCATCAGCCACACCGATTTTCAGCGACAGAACGCGGGAGAAGGCGGTTTGCGCGCCGGTTTGATCACCACGGCGATACAAGCTCCAGCCAAGGCCGGCGCAGCGATAGGCCTCGGCCATGTCGGTGCCCACCTCTGTGTTGAGGAAGTGTTTTTCGGCCTTCTCATAGCGGTTCGCGAGCAGCGCACGCCAGCCGCGCGTGAGTTCGGCGTCATGCACGCCAAAGAAAATGAGCGCCGTCAGCGCGACCCACGCCGCCGCCACGTAGGGCAGGCTGAAGAGGACGTAGGGCGACTTTTTCTCATGCATGCGCTCGATGACGGGCACAAAAAAGAACGCCATGGCGGCACAGCCCAGCGCCGTGGCCAGCGCCTGCGCCCAAAGCGGAAGCTGCGGAAACAGCAGCCACAAGACGCCGAGCAGCGCGCCGTTCACGCTGAAGATCCCCGTCTTGAGCACCGTGTCATCCTTCGCACGCCACCGGGCGAGCGCGGAGATGAGCAGCGCACCGCCAAGACTCATGAGAGCGGCCTCGACCGAAAGGACGAACAACCCGATGAGCACGCACACGCCGGTAAGGCGGTTGTTCGCCACGAGCATCTGCCCGTAACCACGCAGGGTATGGTCGAGCAGACGCTTCATGCGGCGTGGGGCGGTTCGGTGATCACGGGCGCACCTTAGGCGGACCTGCGGACGCGGCAATCATGGAGACGGCTTGAACTCATGCCACCGGGCTGTCCTTGCGCGACCGGGTCCGAGACTGAGTTTCATCGAAAGCCGGGAGGAGGGCCTCCAGGACCACCCGGAGGTGGTTCGTGGCTGATGGCGTAACCCTCGCGAACGAGGTAACCGTCCGGATTGATCTGCATGAGCTTTTCAAACACACGTGCCGCGAGCTTGACCTGCCGCTGGTTGATCTGTGACCAGCCGAGCCAGCTCATGGCGATCGGATCCTCAGGTTGCAGATGATGCGCGCGGTCGAAGTAGGTCTCGGCTTTGCGGAAGTCGCCTTCATTGAAGAGCAGCTCGCCGGCGATGAGCAGAAGCTTGAAGTTGTACTGGTCGATGCTCAGCCCGTTGCGGGCGGCAACCAGCGCCTCCTTCGGTTTCTGCTGCGCCAGGTAGGTGTAGGTGAGACCGAGGTGCGGTGTGATGGCACGCGGCTCCTGCCGGGCGGCGGTGGAGTAAAACTGCACGGCCTTGTCATAGTCCTGATTGAGATACGACAGCCAGCCTGCGCGCACGGCCGCCAGGTAGGTGTCGCCTCCGGCGCTCTTGAAGGCGAGCACGCTTTCGAGCGCGCCGGCATAATCGTTGCTGGCTTCGGCGCTCAGCGACTGCTGCCAGGCTTCCGCGATGGTGGCGAGCTTGTCCGCCGCACGTGCGGTGGTGAAACAGATGAACGTGAGGATGAGCAGGTGTGTTTTCATGGCTGGGAGAAGAAGGCTTGTTCCAGGTCGCCATTGGGCAGCGTGGGGGTGAAGCCGGTTTGTGTGAAGGTGATCTGATGGGTTTTGAAGTGTGCCGTGAGCCGGGTGAGGCCGCGGACAGGCTCGAGCGTGAACTCGATCTGATACGGAAGGCCGGCGGTTTCGCCCGGCAGGGTGGTGATGAGATGGAGACCGCGAAGGGTGGGAAAGTGGGAGTGGCGCATGACAACGCGCTGGGTGGCATGCCCCACGTAAGGAGCCCAGGCGCCCGCCCATGCCCGGCCGCGCCGCTTTGCATCCAAAGCGACACAATCCTCCCAGTTCATGCCGCTCTGATAAGCGAAGGGCACGGTGGGCATGGCGAACGAAAGAAGACGCAGCAACTGCGAATGCACGCCGAGGCTGCTCTGCGTGATCTGAAGCGCGTGGAGTCCGAGGACGGCGGTGAGGCTGTCTTTTCCTTCGGCGAACACGTAACGGCCCGAATCATCCAGGGTGGTGCGAATCTCGGTGTCATCCGACCCGCTGGAGCGATACCGCGCAATGCCCGGCGCAAAATGAGCCAGCGTGCCCAGCACGGTGGTGGAGACCGTCGCAGAAGCGATTCGGGCTCCAACTTTGGGCACGCCGGCAAAGTTCCAGCGCACACCGGTTTCGGTGCGCGTGAAGAAGTTCGTGAGGCAGAAGGGGGTGGTCGGTGCGCCGGTTTCGGCGCCCGTCTGATGGTGCAGATGAATGTGCGGCACGGGGCTGCGTCCTGAGTTGCCGCAGTAACCGAGCAGATCTCCCGCAGCGACGCGCTGGCCGGCTTTGACGACGATGCCATTCTTCGTGAAGTGCGCGAGCTTCACCACGCCACCGTAGTCGAGACGCAGCAGAAGGTGGTTGCCCCAGCTGCGGGCAAAGTTGCAGCCGCCGGGGGCGTTGTCGGGCACGTCGTCGATGAGGCGGATGATCTCGCCGCCGCCGGGGGCGCGGACTTCGAGCCCCTGCGTGTAGTAGTGGCTCAGATCGTCGTCGCAGCCGGACGGGCAGGCGCTGTCGTTGGCGTCGTGGATCTCCAAATCGAGCGCATGCTTCCAGGCACCACGATGGCTGAGCCTGTCGTCGAAACCCTGCGTGACGGTGACTTCGCGCGAGGTGGGCAGCAGGAGGTGTGTTTCGTTTTGATGCGGAAAACGCGTGCGGGCAAGAGCGGTGAAGGAGGCTGCGGCTTCCGGGCTTTCAAACGTTCCGAGGGTGGGACACAATGAGCCGGACTTTTCCCGCAAACGCAGGCAGCACAGCATGCTCCAGAGGGTGAGCAGATATGGCAGCGGCAGGTATTCCCAGCCCGATCCACGCAGGAAGTGCTGCACGGCCGCGACATTCAACGCGGCCACCACTCCGCCGGCAAAGGCGAGCGCAAGACTGCTCCAGGACGGGATGAAGTACACGGCCCCGAGCGCCATGCCGGCGAGAAGGTAGTTGTGACCCGCGAACCAGCCGAACCACTGCATGCCGCA
>DAORHS010000169.1:0-8267 GCA_035438165.1 Prosthecobacter sp. | reverse complement strand
CCACGACGACCCAGAAGCTGTGAACGCAAAGTCCGCCAGCCAGTCACCCAATGGCCGCGCATGATCGCCCCAACCTCAGCAACCTCTCCTGCCGCCTATGAAGTCACCAAGATTGCTTCACGGCATTGAGTTTAGGGGCTTCACGCTTCAATAGCGCTGACAAATCACAGATTTGAAGGGCCGCACCCTGGTTCACTGCCCACGCATGCTTTTAACATGCTGTTGGTCGGCGGCGGACAAGCTGTTCAAATCAACTAGCATCAGATTCCCATCTGCACCCTTGAGAACCACCACCGTGCCGTCACTATCTCGCAGAGCAGCCATCAGTTTGCGGCCCGTGCTATTTTGCCATTCTCGCATCAGTCCATATTGCTCAGCAGTGACGGGCTTCATACCTATCTGGGTTTTATTTTTGTTGTCGAGAATTCCGCTGAACACCCTGTTTTGCATTTCAATCGTAGCGCTTTTGTCAAAAGCCGCTGTGGGGATCCGGTAACCTGTGTGAGTCGCCTCGCCCCGATCAACATTCCAGGCGCTGCCAAGAAGCAACCCGTCCTTGAAATCTGCTGAAATAGAAGTGGTGGCAGATGCCTCATAATCGCCAGTTCCGGTGGTTTTCCATGCAACTGCCAATCGAAGGGGCTGGCCTACAGCTATCACAATATCGTCACCCTCTTTATTCGCCCTGGAGAGCACGGAGCCATTTGTGATCACCTCCAATGGCATTGGCGCTCCTTTGCTGGATCTGACTCTGGCCACAATAAGATGGTTGTCCGAAGCAAGCGGGATAAAAGGTCCATTTGCAGTCGCGGAGAACCAAATTCGCAGCCAAAACTCATCATTTTCGGCTGCCTTTGCATTCGATTTGATGGGGAGCTTGGCTAAAAATCTGCCTGAGGCAGTTCGCAAAGGCAGAGCCAATTTTGGCTCAGAACCAGATTTTGATGAACTGTCATTGCTCCAGAATGTTGTCTTCGTGAGTACTTGTGTGTATGCAAATTTGAAATGCATCTCGCCGGTGCTTTGATCGAATGGTTTTGGCAGCTCTCCGAGGAACCAAAAGTCTGTTCCTGCATGGACACTGACCGGAAGGGCCAAGCCGCAGACTCCGCTGCCAATAATCAGAATGATAACCGTAGATAAAAGCTGTCGCGCTTGTGAGATGTATTCCATGGTTTTGTCTCCCAGACTGTGGGCTATTAGGAGTCACGGCCCTGAAATGACAAGTTTTTTTCAGGAAGTATGCCTGGCCAGGAAAACGCCACCTCAAGGGATCATCGCTGGCCCGCTGGCTTCTCCACCACCACCGGCAGCGCCTTTCTCACGACGGTCTTTGCCACGCCGTAGATGAGCGTGCTTCTGCCGGGCTGCCATTGGTAGCCGATGCCGAAGGGGATCGTGGAGACTTCATTGCGCCGATAGTACTCGGCGAGGTCGGGCTGGTAGTGCTGCTTGAAGAGGGTGATCGGGCCCGGATACCAGCCGAAGGAGCGCACGTTCCACATGTCGCGCGGAAAATCGCGCCAGGGGATGCCGGAGTCGTCCTGGGTGATGGTGTGGCAGTGGGTGAGGAGGTAGTCGCGGATCGTCGTGAACTCGCTGAGATGCATGAGATAGGAGGCGGACTTGGTGAAGCCGTTCATCTCGCCCAGCGTGTCGCAGAAGCGCAGGAAGGATGGATCCTGCTTGAGCGCCCAGCTCGCGATGTTGGTGGCGAAGTAGTAGAGCGTCTGCTGCCTTCCGCCGGCACCGAGGAAGGTGATGCGTGCGCCGGGAGTTTTCGTTTCCTTGTCGGTCAGCACCTTGCCTGCGGCATCGAGCCAGACGTGTTCCACGCTTTGAATGAAGCAGCCGCAGCGGGCGAGGAAGACGTAGAGCACCGGAAGCGTGCCGGTGAGCTTGGTGGCCTGCAGGTCTTTCTTCATGTCGGCGGTGATGAAGAAGCTGAAGCTGAGCGAGGCGTTGAGCGTGTTGCGCAGATTGCGCAGGGAGGAGCCGAGTTCGCCCTCGCTGAGCTTGGTCACATCCGGAAGCTGGCCCACGGGCTCGACGGCGGCGAGCACGTAGGTGGAGGCGTTCGGAAAGAAGGTGTGCGCATGCAGAAAATCGGGGCCGCTGAAGACATAGAGCAGCGGCGCGGGATCGCTGACGGCCTCCGGCAGGTTCAGGGGCGCCCATTCGCGGATCGCACGGAGCTGCCGTTCTTCGGCGTCCGCCCAGGCGGCGTCGAGTTCCTTGGCATGCGAGTTGAACTCCCCACGGTGGGCGAGTCCGGCAAGGGGCGAGCCGTCCTGCGGCAGTCCGGCGAGGAAACGCGCCTGATCATTCGGGGTGGGATCGAGTGCGAAGGCCGATGAAGCCAGAGCGAGAAGAAAAACGAGCGGTTTGTTCATGCGGTGCGTTCAGTACGCGGCGAGATGAAAAAGATGATCAAGCCAAGGGCGATCAAACCGAGGCCGTAGAGCGAGGCCTCGCGGGAAACGGGGTCGAGCATGAGAAACACCATCATCCACAGGCTGATGGCGAGGAACAGCAGCGGAGTGAAAGGATAGCCCCAGCAGCGGTACGGACGCGGCAGATCGGGCTGTTTGAATCGTAGCACGATGAGGCCCACCACCGTGGCAAACGAACCGAGCTGGATGCTGAACTGCACCGCCGTGAGTACGGTGTTGAAGCTGGCCGTGAGCAGCAGGGTGATGACGATGGCAAGCTGCACGAAAAGACCGGTGACCGGCACACCGCGTTCATCGCACGCCGCCAACGGCGCGAGGATTTTCATGTCCTCGCCCATGGTGTGCAGCACGCGCGGCCCCAGCCACGTCATCGCGCTGATGCTGGAGGCGAGGCCCAGGCAGATGAGCGCGGACATGATCTTGCCGCCCGTGATGCCGAAGATGTGCTCTGTGGCGACGTGGCCCACATCCAGCTTGCCAGCCAGTTCGCTCATCGGCGCGGCATTCAGAAACGTCGCGTTCAGCGCGAGGTAAAGCACGGTGACGAGCAGCGTGCCGAGCGCGATCGCCTTCGGCACGTTGCGCTGCGGATTGCGGATCTCGCCGACGATGTACGTGGCCGCGTTCCAGCCGGCATACGAGTACATGACATAGACCAGGCTCACCGCGAAGGGCCTGCTGGTGATGAGCTTCACATCATCCGCCGCAGGCGTGAAGCGCACCGGCTGCCCCGTAGCCAGCCAGTAACCCGCGCCGATAAACACGCAGATGAGCGTCACCTTGAGCCATGTCGCCGTGTTTTGAAACCGGGCGGCCACATGAATGCCGCCCACATGCACCAGCGTGATGGCCCACACCATGACGAGCGACCACGTCGTCGCCGGCGCATGCGGAAAGATGGTGGAGAAGTACTTGCCGAAGGCCATCGCCGCCAGCGCAATGGGCGCGGCGAAACCGACCGTGACCGACAGCCAGCCTGACAGGAAGCCGATCGAGGGATGAAAAATTCGCGAGAGGAAATGATACTCGCCACCCGAGCGCGGCAGCGCCGCCGCCAGTTCGCCATAGCACACGGCGCCGCAGAAGGCGCACACGCCGCCCACCAGCCATAGCATCAAAATCGTGAAGCCGGACGGCAGATCGCCGACCTGAAAGCCCAGCGAGGTGAAGACTCCGGTGCCGATCATGTTGGCCACCACCACCGCCGTGGCCGTGATCAGTGAGATGCCCTGCGCGCGTGTGGTGCTCATGAGCGCGATGGCTACGCGTGGGGCGGGGGAGCGTCAACTCTGCTTGAGGCCTTTCAGAAGCTGCCAAAGGAGGACTTGCACAGCGCGAAAACGGGCCTTCATTTTTCCCATGAAAACGATATCCTCACACTTAACCAGGGGGGTGATTATCGCGGTCAGCCTGCTGGTGCTTTCTCAAGCGTGGCGGTTGGGCAGACAGCCCGAAGCCGACCAGGTTCCTGAAAAGGTCATGGCAGAGTTGAAGCAGGAACTGCACCGGATGGATGCACCTCCGCCCCGGACGGTCATGCCTTCCCAAAGCTCCGTCGAGTTCGGAGACAAATGGGAACGGCCCCACAACCCGTGGAAGGATCCCACCGATCCTGACAAGGTCTGGCATGACCAGCGCCAGCGGGCGAGCCAGCTGCTGCTCCGGTCCAACCTGCCTCCGCTCGACAAGTAACAGCTCTGCATCACCGCAGGACGGACCCATGGTTCATCTCTTCCGACTGGCGAGGATTGGGTGGCATGCAGCAAAAACTTGGCTTGCCGGAACCGGCAATGAGATTTGGAACGGCCCGACCGATCCCGACAGCGTCTGGCATGCCCAGCGTGAGCGGGCCAATCGCACCCTGATGCAGCATGGTTTGCCGGCGCTGGATGGGCGCAAGCCCCTGCCGGACAGTGTCCTGTTGTCCAGGTTCCCCGAGGCGGAGTCAGGTCAAAAATAAACGGGAATTCATCTTCGCCGCTGCGGTGCCGTTAACCGGCCGGGTTTCTATGAGGTGTAAATCAATTGCACCCCGCCATGAAACTCGCTTCACACTTCAAGCTGCTTCGCCAGAACAGTCCCAAGCACGATCTCACTGTTCCAGTGATTCCGGTCACTGCTCCAGCACCTGCGGATGCCACACCGGCCGGCTTCGACTTCCACACCGTCACCTGGCAGGCCGACGGCTTCGGCTTTGATGCCACGACCGGAGAATTCTTCACCGCCAGCCCCGTCGCGCTGATCGTCATGCGGGCGCTGAGCGAAGGGCTCGAGCGCCACCAGATTCTCGACCGTCTCACCGCGACCTTTGAGGTCTCCCGCAGCACCGCTGAGCGCGACCTGGAAACCTTTCTGGCCGAACTCGCCCGCATCGGCCTCGCAGACGGCTCCGCCGTCTGATTTCAAATCTTGAATTTCAGATTTCAAATTTATGCACTCCTCCCCAGTCATCGCCGTCACCGGACTTCATCGCGGTGAGAATCCCCAGCCTGGCTCAGCCGTCATTCGCAGCCTGCGCCGCGTCTATCCGGAGCTCCGCATCATCGGTCTTGTCTATGATTCGCTCGAAAGCGGTCTTTACAGCGAGGAGGATGCTCCGGATGCCGCCTTCACCTTGTCCTATCCGGGCGCCGGCGAGGAGGCCTTCTGGTCGCGTCTGGATGAGATTCGCGAGATCGAACGCTTCGACGTGTTGATTCCGTGCCTCGATGCCGAAATGGGTCCGCTGGTAGATTCGCCGGAGAAGCTGCGTGAGCGTGGCATCCACGTGTGCCTGCCTTCCGCTGCGAGTTTCCGGTGCCGCGACAAATCGAAGATTTCGGAACTGTGCGAGCGCACCCGCTGCCGCACGCCGAAGACCATCGCCGTGAACGATGTGAATGGGCTGCATCAGGCCGCAGCGACGCTCGGTGGCAACGTGTTCGTCAAAGGACGCTTCTACGAAGCAAGGCACGCCATCACGCCCGCCGCACGCGAAGCCGCCTACTGGCACATGATCGAGCAATGGGGCGCTCCGGTGCTCGTGCAGGAAAATGTCGAGGGCGAGGAATACAACGTCATCGGTCTCGGCGACGGCCGCGGCCAGATCCTTGGCTCCTGTGCCATTCGCAAGATGCTGCGCACCTCCAGCGGCAAGGGTTTCGGCGGCATGGTCGTGCGTGATCGCCAGCTTGATGCGATCACGCAGTCGCTCATCGCCGAACTGCGCTGGAACGGCCCGTTCGAGCTCGAATTCGTCAAAGCCGACGGTCGGGACGAGGAATACTGCCTCATCGAGATCAATCCGCGTTTCCCCGCCTGGTGTGATTTCCCCTCCACGCTGAACTGCAACCTGCCGGCCGCCGCGCTCGAACTCGCCCTTGGCTGGCAGCCACGCGAACCGCTGAACCGCGCGACACCCGGCAAGTTCTTCATCCGCCATGCCATCGACATGACCGGCGACCTCCGCGATCTCGCCGCGCTCACCACCACCGGCCAGTTCTTCCGCCAGCCGCGCGAGTTCATTCCGCACCCCGCCGCAGGCCGGGTTCTTTGATTTCAAACCTTCACCGCATCCTCCCATGCAAACGCTTCTGCCCTACTCCCCGCCGACGATCACCCGTCACCTCAGCGGCCAAAACAGCGCGGCCAATCGCAACCGCCATGCGCACGGCCTCAGCAACAACGTTTGCGAGCGCATCGACGGCGTGCCCGTGGCCGACCTCGCCGCACGCTTCGGCTCGCCGCTCTTCGTGTTTTCCGAGCGCACGCTGCGTGAGAAAATCCGTCGCGCCCGTGAAGCTTTCGAGAGCCGCTACCCGAACACGCGCTTTGCGTGGAGCTACAAGACCAACTATCTCAACGCCATCTGCCGCGTCTTCCACAGCGAAGGCAGCATCGCCGAGGTGGTGAGCGAGTTTGAGTATGAAAAAGCCCGCCGCAACGGCGTCGCCGGGCGCGACATCATCTTCAACGGACCGCACAAGTCGCGTGCCGGGCTTGAACTCGCCGTGAGTGAAGGTGCGATGATCCAGGTGGACAACTGGGATGAACTGCTGCTGCTGGACACCCTCGCGAAGGAGCAGGGCCGCAGCATCGACATCGCGATCCGTTGCTGGCTCGACGCGGGCATTCAGCCGGTGTGGAGCAAGTTTGGTTTCGGTGTCGAGAACGGCGAGGCCTGGCGTGCCATACGCCGCATCGCCGAGAGCAAGGGCCGTCTTCGTCTGCAGGGTCTGCACACGCACATCGGCACCTACATTCTCGAACCGAACGCCTACAAAACGGCCGCTGAAAAACTCGTCACGCTCATGGAGCGCTGCCGCGAGAGCTACGGCTGGAGTTTGCGCTACCTGAATCTCGGCGGTGGTTTCCCCTCCCTCAGCACGCTGCACTACTCGTATCAGCCTGCCGAACAGATCGTTCCGCCCATCGAGAAGTACGCCGAAGCGATCACGAGCGTGCTGAACTCCCTGCCACGCGACCGCCGTCCGTGTCTCTACCTCGAAAGCGGTCGTGCGCTTGTTGATGAAGCCGGTTATCTCATCACGAGCGTCGTCGCTGTGAAGCAAACCACCGCGTCGGGACCGATCACGCTCGCCGGGAAGGCCGCCAAGGCGCAGGCCTACGTGCATGAAACCGACGGTGCCGCCTACGTCGTCGATGCGGGCATCAACCTGCTCTACAGCGGCAACTGGTACCGCTTCAACGTGAAGCCCGCCAAGACGCGGCGTGAGAGCGCCCCGCAACCGGTCAAACTCTACGGCTGCCTTTGCATGAACATCGACGTCATCCGCGAGCAGGTCTCCCTGCCGGCGATGACCACCGGCGATCATCTCGTTTTGCATCCCGTCGGTGCCTACAACATCACGCAGAGCATGCAGTTCATCACCTACCGGCCGGCCGTGGTCATGATCGGTCTCGACGGTCGCGTCGATGTCATCCGCGAACGCGAAGACCTCGATTATGTCCAGCGGCTGGAACGCATTCCGGATCATCTGCTGGCTGCTCCACGGAATTAAATCGTCCTCGTCCTCCTACTCGAACTCGTCCTCGATCCTTCCGCTCCGTCAGAGGTGAAAGGTCAGAAGTCAGAAAAAACTCCACTGAACGAAAACCACACCACCCCCATGAACCCGGAAGCCACATCCTCCCTCCCAAGGTTGGCCGTCCTTGATGAAGACCGCTCTTCCAGCCGCGTGCTTGAACGCTGGCGAGCTCTTCAACCACACCTTGCCGTACTCACCGCACCGCTTCTCGAGGTGTCCCGAGCCGCCAGTTCCATCTTCCTCTGCGAAAGTTGGAAAGCGGGTGCGCTGCTCTGCGCCACGCTGCTGCTTTCACCGCGCTACTTCGTATTCGCGTTGATCGCCACCTTGATCGGCAGCGGTCTTGCCAAACTCATGCATCTGCCTGCGGCGATGAGGAAGGACGGCACACTTCTCTACAACGTCTTCCTCAGCGCTCTGGCCGTCGCCTGGATCACGCGCAACACCACGCTGCCTCCGGCGGCGATCCATGGCATGCTCGTCATCGCCACGGTTTACACGCTGCTGCTTTCCGCGGCGTTGTGGCACTGGTTCCCGCTGCATGCGGGACTGCCGCCGCTGAGCGTGGCCTTTGTCATCACGTTTGGCACCTTGCTGACGTTTTTCCCGCTCGCCGCCGCTGCCTCCGCCGCACTGCCGTATGCGCTTCCTGCGGAACCCGCGCTGCCCTTCGTGGTCGCCGCGTTTCTGCGCAGCATGGGCACGATTCTCTTCCTGCCCAATGTGTGGGCCGGCATCGCTGTGACGTTTGCGATCCTCGTCTGGTCACGCGTGGCAATGATCAATA
>DAORHS010000168.1:0-8305 GCA_035438165.1 Prosthecobacter sp. | reverse complement strand
CGGCACACGCCAGATGCCCTGGTAGCTGATGACGTTGGTGTTGAGGAAGTTGTTCTGCCAGTCTTCGGGAAAATGGCGGCTGGAGATGATGTTGTTGCCAGGGCTTGGACGCGCCGGACGCTTCCAGAATTCCTTCAGCTTCGCGCTGCCGCCGCCTTCGCGTGGCAGGTAGCACGAGGAGGCTTCCGCAAAGGTGTTCACATTGCCGGTGGCATCGGTGAAGTAGGCATTGCCCCAGCGATCCCAGATTTTGCCATGCGGATTGACCGTGGCGTCGGTGGTGAAGCGCTCCAGGCTGCGGCGATTGAGGTCAAAGCGGTAGATGCAGCCGTTGGTGTTGCGCACGGGACCGTAGAGCGTCTCGACCTGCGTGCGGTGGAAGACGCCGTCGCTCGGATACAAGGCACCGCCGCAATCGTAGCTGAGCGCGTTGGTTTCATGATGCGAGTCGGCGGCGCACAGGCCCATGAGCAGGATCGTGCGCTTGTCGCCTTTGCCGTCGCCGTCGGTGTCCTCGATATAGACGAGATTTGGCGACTGCATGACGATGACGCCGTCCTTGTAGAAGTTGAACCCGGTGGGGCAGTTCAGATCATCGACGAACTCGGTCATCTTGTCTGCGGTGCCGTCACCGTTCGTATCCTCGAAGATGAGCAGGCTGTCACCCTTTTTGCTCGTCGGCGTGCGCTCGGGGTAGTTCAGCCACGCGGCCACCCACAGGCGGCCTTTCGTGTCCCAGGCCATCTGCACGGGGTTCACCAGCTCGGGAAACATCTTCTCATCGGCGAAGAGCGTGAGTTTGAGACCTTTCTCAGGCTGGATGTGCTTCAGGTACTCCTTAGCATCGGGAAACGCGACCAAACCTTCCGGCGTGAAGGTCATGCCGGTCATGGGCACCTTGTTGAACTCCTTGCCCTCCTTTGGATTTGGCATGTTCGTCGGCACAGGCTCGACGGGCGGCAGGTTGTCGTCCTTTACCTCGATGTCGCCGCCTTTGGCGATGGCATGCACACGTTTGTCGCGGTTCGCGGTCTTCACATCGCGCTGCGCCATCTCCTGCATCATCGTCTGGTAGTTGGAGATGTAAGGCTTCTCGGGCGTGCGCTCGTTCTGCTTGAAGCCGCCGACGCCCGCCGTGTAGGCGAGGCCGCTGCGACCGCCATAAACGTTGTAGCCGTCCACGGTGCGGTAGCGCTGATGCCACTCCCAGTTCTTCGCCACGATGGCCTGACGCAGCTTTTCATTCACCTGCGGCGCGTCTTTGCCCGTCAGGGATTTGAAGGCGGCCTCTGCGAGGGCTTTTTCACCGATGTCGGTGATGTACAGGCCGTCGAGCGTCGATCCTTCCGGCAGGCCCTGGGCGCTGGGCTGGAAGAGATCGACAAAGGTCACGCCCTTGGCTGCGGCGACCTCGTTCATTGCCGCAGTGTAGTTCTGAATGTTCGTGTTCTTTTCTTCGACCGGAGGCAGGCTCGGGTTCGCGAGTTTTTGCAGCGCGATGGGCGAAAACAGCACGATGCGCGGCGCTCCCTTGCCGCTGTAGTTCTGTGCCTTCGCGTCGTCGATGAACTTGGCGAGGTTCTTTTTGAACTCGTCGATGCCTTCGTAGCCCTTGAAGGACTCGTTGTAGCCGTAGAAGGCGAAAATGACGTCCGCTTTCACCTTGGCGAGCCATTCGTCACGCGTGCCGAAATTGTCGATGCGGTGCCAGGTCTGCACCTCGTCGCCGGAGAAGGCCAGGTTGCGGAAGGTGAGGTTCTTATCGGCATTTGCATGGGTAAGCATCGTTTCAAGCCAGCCCGAATATTGCGCCCGATCCGGCAGCGCATTGCCAAGGATGGCGATGCTGTCGCCCTGCTTGAGTTCGATCTCGGCCTGAAGTGAGACGGTGAGGGCGAGGAGGAAGAGGAACGGTTTCTTCATGTGGTAGGGACGAAAGGGCTGTGCAATACGGGGTGACAGGGTCAATGTTTGCCTGGGAATGCGCAAGAGGGGACCTTCTCCCAAGCCCATCAAAAATGTTTACTCCTTCGCACGGCTGTGATAAACACGAGAAATGTCGTTGAAATCCCGTCTGATTCTTTCCGCCGCCGCCTGCCTGTTGCTGAGCAACTGCGGGTTGATCAACTCGGCGCTGCGACTTGCGCCTTATGCGTTGATGTTTGCAGACGAGACGGGCGGGAATGAGGCGACCGAGCTGCGAGGGCGGCAGGTGGAAGGCAGGAGGGTGCATGGCATCCTGCCAATGAACGGCAACGCAGGTTCCGAAGTGGCCTTCAAGCACTGAGCATCTTATTGTTTACAGAATCGGAACGTCATGATAAACACGACTCTAATGAAATTCGCCCGTCCTGCCATCCTTGTGCTCTCTTCCGTTTGTCTGACCAGTTGCAGCACGCTGGGTGGAATTATGAACAGCTATCCGGTGAGAATGATGGACCAGACGGCGTCGGCACTGCTGGGCTACTTGGCCGAGAATGAGCTTCCAGCGGACGGCAAGCCTGCCTCCATTCAAGATCGCGCCCGTCAGGTGGAAGACCGTGGTATTTTCGCAGGTCATGCGCCGACACCCGGGGCACCACGTCAGAGCATGGCGGCACGCTAGTTGCCGAGGTCCAAGACCATGGACTGGCATCGCATCCGCTCCGATTTTCCCATCCTCGACCAGCAGGTTCAGGGGCATCCGCTGGTCTATCTGGACAGTGCGGCCTCCAGTCAGAAGCCTCGGGCCGTTATTCAGACCCTGTCGCACTATTACGAGCGTGACAACGCCAACGTCCATCGTGCGCTGCATGAGCTGAGCACCCGGGCGACCGATGCCTTTGAGACGGCACGCAAGAAAGCGGCACGTTTCCTTGGCGCCGCCACCGAGGACGAGATCATCTTCACCCGCGGCACCACGGAGGGCATCAACCTCGTTGCCAACACCTGGGGCGCACAGAATCTCCGTCCCGGCGATGTCATTCTCCTTACCGGCATGGAGCATCACAGCAATCTGGTGCCCTGGCAGCTCCTCGCCCAGCGCACCGGGGCGACGCTGAAACACATTCCCGTGCTTGATGACGGTACACTGGACGACTCGGCCATCGAAACCTTGCTTACCGAGCAGGTAAAACTCTTCGCCTTCGTTCATATCTCGAACTCCCTCGGAACGATCAACCCCGCCCGCGAACTCTGTGCCAAGGCGAAGGCTGTTGGGGCGGTGACGCTGGTCGATGGCGCACAAAGCGCCGGTCACATGCCCATCAATGTGCAAGATCTGGGCTGCGATTTCTTCGTCCTTTCGGGACACAAAATGTGCGGCCCCACCGGCATCGGTGTGTTGTACGGACGTATGGCCCTCCTGGAGGCCCTGCCACCATGGCACGGTGGGGGCGAGATGATCCTTTCCGTTTCACTCGAAGCCAGCACCTACAAGCCGCCGCCGCATCGTTTCGAGGCGGGCACTCCCAACATCGCTGGGGTGATCGGTCTCGGTGCCGCCATCGACTACCTCGAAGCCATCGGCCTCGAAAATATTCAGCGCCACGATCACAACCTGGCCAATTACGCCATGCAGCGCATGAGCGAGGTCCCAGGGATTCGGATCCTCGGTCCGCAGTCGGGACATCGGGGATCGCTGGTCGCCTTCCATCTCGATTTTGCCCATCCGCATGACTTGGTTGAATTTGCCAACAGCCACGGCATCGCCATGCGCGGCGGCCACCACTGCACGCAGCCGTTGATGAAGCGCTTCAAGGTGCCCGGAACCACCCGTGCGAGCTTTTACTTCTACAACACGCTTGAGGAGATCAATCGACTCGTCGAAGTACTGATCGCCGCACGTGCCTTCTTCACCTGATGCCTCTCTCCGACGAACTCCGTGATCTCTACCAGCAGGTGATCCTCGATCACTCCCGGAATCCGCGCAATCACGGTGAAATTCCGCCGCCCTGCCTGCATGCGCATGGGGACAACCCGTCCTGTGGCGACGAGATCGACGTCTATCTGCGTTTGACCGATGACGGCCACATTGAGGATTTGAAATTCACCGGCCAGGGCTGCGCCATCAGTCAGGCGAGCGCGTCGATGATGACGCAGAAGATCAAGGGCAAGTCGAAGGCCGAGGCCGCAGCCATTCGTGAAGATTTTCGCCGTGTCGTCATGGGCGATGGTGCTCCTGCCGATGAAGACGCCCTTGGGGAGCTTATCCTTCTCGAAGGGGTTCAAAAGTTCCCTCAGCGCGTCAAATGCGCCATGCTGGCCTGGAGAGCTGTCGAACAGGCGCTCGAAGGTAAATAGCGCATGCCTGAACTGCCTGAAGTCGAAACCACGCTGCGCGGCGTCTCGCCGCATGTGGTCGGCAGACGTGTGCGTGAGGTGATCGTTCGGGATCAACGTCTTCGCTGGCCGGTGCCGGATTCAATTCATGACCTCGAAGGCTGCCGGATTGATTCGGGGGTTCGCCGGGGAAAGTACCTGCTCTTTGGCGCCGCGAAGGGCACCCTGCTTCTCCATCTAGGTATGTCAGGCAATCTGCGGGTGCTGCCACCGGACACACCGTTCAAAAAGCACGATCACCTCGCCATCACGCTCGATTCCGGCAAACAGTTGCGGCTGCATGATCCGCGTCGTTTTGGGGCGGCGCTGTGGATTGAAGGCGATCCCATGCAGCATGCGCTGCTCAAGGAGCTCGGCCCCGAGCCGCTGGGAAAGGAGTTCACCGCCGAGCACCTGCACGCCGCATGCCGTGGCAAAACCGCCGCGATCAAGCAGGTCATCATGGATGCGCACGTTGTCGTCGGGGTCGGCAACATCTATGCGAACGAGGCTCTGTTCATGGCGGGCATCTCGCCGCGAAAGGCGGCGGGGAAAGTGTCCAAACCGCGTCTCGAAAAGCTGGTGAAGGCGATCCACAAAGTGCTGGCCGCCTCCATCAAGATGGGCGGCACGACCTTGCGCGATTTTGTGAACGAAAGCGGCGAACCGGGCTACTTCGCACAGACACTCCGGGTCTATGGCCGTGAGGGCGAGCCTTGCCGCGTCTGCGGCGCCCGGATCAAACGCATCGTGCAGGGGCAGCGCTCCACGTTTTTTTGTCCGGAATGCCAGCGTTGATCTTGGGACATCCTGCATCTAGCATCAATTCATCAACCATGTCCACGTCGCTCCCTCCTCTCCGCAGTGCCTACGATCTTGAACGTGTGCTTGAGTTTGAATTCGTTCGGGCCACGGAGAACGCAGCCCTGCAGGCCATCCACTGGCTGGGGCGTGGGGAGAAGGAGCTTGCCGACGGCGCCGCATGCAGCGCCATCTACGGTGTCTTCGACATCCTTGATGTCCGCGGTGAAGTGGTGATCGGCGAAGGCATCAAAGACAACGCGCCGGGCATTTTCGTGGGCGAGCATCTGGGCACCTGGCGCGATGGTTCGCCTCGCTTCAACATCGCACTCGATCCCATCGACGGCACCAGCAACATCGCCAAAGGTCTGCCCAACAGCATTTCTGTCATCGCAGCCGCGCAGATTCCGGATGGCGCACCGTGTGCGATGAAGAGCATCCCCAGCTTTTACAGTCACAAGATTGCCTACGGGCCGGCGGTGAAGAAGGCCTTGGAGGGCAGGAGAGACCGCTGTTTCCTGGACATGCCGCTTCAGGAGGTCATCACCTTTGTGGCCGAGGCACTGGGCAAACGCGAACGTGATCTGGTCGTTTCCACCATGGATCGCCCTCGTCATCATGACATCGTGGATCAAATCCGCCGTTCGGGGGCCGCGCTGCGCATGGTGACCGATGGTGACATCGCCGCAGCCGTGGCCCCTTCGATGCCAGAGTCCACCTGTGACCTCTATGTTGGCATGGGCGGCTCTCCCGAGGGCATCCTGGCCGCCGCCGCGCTGAAATGCCTCGGCGGGGACATGCAACTGCGCATGTGGTTTCACGATGAAGCGCACCGGGCCGAAGTCGCCGCACAGACCTCCGTTGCGGAGATGAATCAGGTCTTCCGCGTGCATGAACTCATTGTGGGAGAAAGCGCGTTGTTTTGCGCCACCGGCATCAGCGACAGCCCGCTGCTGCCCGGTTGCCGCCTCGTCGGTCATCGTGTGGAAACACATTCCATCCTGATGCGTTCCCGCAGTGGAACGGTCCGCCGCATCCACGCCGTGCATGATCTGGACCGCAAGGTGGTGCCGCTGAGGGCTTAGCCCAATCTGGGTGACTTCATAGAAGGCAGGAGAGGTTGGTGAGATCATGCGCGGCCACTGGGGTGCTGGGCTGGCGGACTTTGCGTTGACAGCTTCGTGCTCGTCGTGGAGGCAGTGCGCAGGCGGCAATCTGCCGCGCATTCGACGCAGCAGTTCACACTGCGCGTCCTCATGCATCTCAACAACGACGTGAAGGCCAACGTTCACCGCCGCGCGATGCCACGCACCAAGGATGAGTTGAAAAACAACATCAAAGAGCACCTCAAGAAGATTACCGGAAGTCCGCAACGCCTGCGTTCTTACTTCCAAGCAAAGCACATTCAATGCGCGGCTTGAATTTTGTATTTTATTGCCGGATTAATAGCATATCTCTCAGGTTCAATCTGGCTGACCATGTGCGGAGGCAATCCATGTCACAGCCTGTGGCGAGCAGGTTTTGCACGTTGGAGAGCTAATCGCGCGCCCAATTGAGCTTGGAGAGGATCAAATATTCCTTGCTCACCACCCAGACTTCAAAATCAGCGATGCTCAACCGCTGGTGGCGGGCAAACTCGGCCAGGCGGTATTCCTCACGTTTCCGAATCATGAAGTCGGCTTTCACCAGAGTCTGCTCATGGATCGCATGAAACTGGACTGACTGAGCACCGCTTCACGAGCCGCCTCGGGAGAAACATTGTAGCCTTGTGCAAGCACCTCCGCGATGCGCGTGGCGTCTTTCAAATAGAAAAACACCACGAGGTCAGATCACGAGTCATGCAGGTTGAACATAGCAGTTCAGCGTCATGGAGCCGGTGAGCAGGTAGTCGATGCCTGCTGACTCCAAGCCGGCGATCAAATCACGTAGTGTTTCAAGTTCGGCACTCATGCCCCTACACCATCTCCTGCATCCGCTTCTTCTTCGGTTTGCCTGCTTTCACAAGTTCAACATCGGCGGCGATGACTTTGTATTCGGGGCACATGGTGTCACCATCACAGCCCTGGCCGGTGACATTGTTCACCATGGCGTCGGGGAAGTGGAAGGTGGTGTAGAGAATGCCGGGCTTCACTTCATCAGTGACGCGGGCTTCGAGCTCGACTTCGCCACGGGCGCTGGAGAGGCAAACGCGGTCGCCGCTGCGGATGGATTTGCGCTGGGCGTCGGCGGGATTGATGGAGAGGAGGTCCTGCGTGACGATCTCGCTATTCCCGGTGCGGCGGGTCATGGTGCCGCAGTTGTAGTGCTCCAGGATGCGGCCGGTGGTGAGGATGAAGGGGAACTCGGCACCGTTCGTCTTCAACTCGGTGGACTCAATCCAGGAGAAGAAATGGAAGTGGCCCTTGCCGCGCGTGAACTGCTCCTGATGCATGATCTGGGTGTCCACGCCGCCTTCTTTGACGGGCCATTGCTTGCCGTTGATGCTCAGATTCTCCCACGTCGCTCCTTTGAAGAACGGAACGATCTGCGCGATCTCGGCGAGCACGCCGTCCGGTGTGTAGTCGGGCTGATTGATGCCGAAACGCTGCAGGATCTCGCACATGATCTGTCCGTCGGGCTTGGTGCCCGCCAGCGGTTTCACGGCGGCGTTCACGCGCTGCACGCGGCGCTCGGCATTCGTGAAGGTGCCGCTCTTCTCAAGGAAGCTGGACGCGGGAAGAATGACGTTCGCGTATTTGGCCGTCTCGGTCATGAAAATCTCCTGCACGACGAGGAACTCGAGGCTTTCCATGGCATGGCGGACGTGATGTACATCGGGGTCGGTCTGCACGACGTCCTCGCCCATGAGCCAGAGAGCTTTCAATTTGCCCTCGATGGCGGCGTCGAACATCTGCGGGATTTTCCAGCCGGGCTCGGTGGGAGTCGGGGTGCCGTAGAACTCGGTGTAGCGTTTCTGGACGGTCACGTCGTCCATTTCAAAGTAGCCCGCGCCTTGATGCGGCTGGCAGCCCATGTCGGCGGCGCCCTGTACGTTGTTTTGACCGCGAAGCGGGTTCACGCCGACGCCGGGACGACCGATGTTGCCGGTCATCATCGCGATGTTCGAGATCAGCATGACCGTCTTCGAGCCCTGCTCGTGCTCGGTGACGCCGAGGCCGTGGAAGGCCATCGAAGCCTCAGCCGAGGCGTATTCGATCGCAGCGGC
>DAORHS010000167.1:0-8337 GCA_035438165.1 Prosthecobacter sp. | reverse complement strand
GCCGCCGCCGCCTCCCGCCACTTTTGATCTTTGATCTGCTGCCGAAGCTCTGGCAGATGCCGTCGGCCGAGCCATTGCCGGGCAAGCCGGGAAACATGGGGGAAGGCGAACCAGCACACCCCGCCGAAGGCCAGCAACGCCGCCACGGCAAGGAGCAGGTTGCGCTGCTCCCGGCGCGCCCGGGGTGAGGTGCCCCCGGCCGCCACGGTAGGCATGCCGTTGACGGGAGGAGTGTTCATGGATGACCGAGGCGGATCATGGCGTGCCCAGATCCAAAACACAACGGAAACCCAGGTCGGCACGCGCGGCGTTTTTCAGCGCATGCGCGCGTGCGGACGTCAGCAGGGCATCTTTGTCGTAACTGAGCCAGCTTCCTCCACGGATGACGCGTTCGTCGGGTGCTCCAGGCCAGCCATCCTCACACCATTCGGAGATGTTGCCGCCCATTTCGTAGAGGCCGAGGGCGTTCGCCCGTGAACTGTCCACCGGCGCGGTGTAGGAATAGCTGTCGGCGGTGCCGGGGATCTTGGTGGAGTCGAGGTTCGCGGCGAGCATTGGCGGCTTCCAGTCGTCCGGCTTGGGCGTCCAGGGGTAGTGCGTTTTGTCGCCGAGATGTCGTGCGGCGGGATCCGCGCCCTGTTCGTCCTTCAATCCGGCGGCCAGACTCCACTCCAGGTCCCGTGGCAGCCGGTAGGCGGCGGTGGCGGGAATGAGCTTGCTCGCGCGGTCACGCTCGGTCAGCCACGCGCAGAAGGCGCCGGCGTCCTCCCAGGAGATGCCGGCGGCGGGATGGTTGTTGCCGAGCAGGAAGGAGGGTTTCTGGCTCCAGGTGCGGCCGCTGTCATTCATCCAGGTCTCCACATCACGCACGCTGGTCTCGGTGGCGCAGATGAGGGCGCCGCCTTTTTCCTGCAACGGAACGAAACGCATGCCCAGGGCATTGATGAAGGTGCTGCCGTCTGCCGCGGCCGGACGCAGCGTGGCCGGATCTGGCAGCGTGTCATCTCCGCCCTTGCCCTGCATTTTCTTGCGCAGGGCTTCGACGGCGCTGGAATCCACCTTGCGGCTTTCCGCCATCTCTTTCATGCGTTCCTCCACGGCCTGCTTTTTCTCAGCATCGGAGGCGGCCAGCAGGCTGGCGGTGCGGCGCTTGTCATCAAACACGCAGCGGAACCCGGTGGTAGGCGCGCGCAGGTCCACCGGCACGACGTATTGATACGACGAGGCCAGGCATTCGGGGCGGAAATAGGCCCAGGATCCCCCGCGCAGGATGCCCGTCGGCTGGGCGCGGATCTCCGTCGGCTGGGTCCACTCCCAGACGTTTCCTGACAAATCATAGAGGCCCTCTTTCGAAGGCTTGAAACTGCCCACCGGAGCCGTGTAGGCGTAACCGTCGCTGTAGCCAGGGATCTCCGCATCGGCCAGATTCGCAGTCTTTGGAGACGGCGGCCAGTCCTGGCCCCAGGGGTAGATGCGGTCGTCCAGCAGCCGGTCTTCGGCGCTGAGGCTGAGCTTCTTCCTGCCGCGTGCCAGACCCACGGCGGAATCCCATTCCTCCGGCGTGGGCAGCCGGTACGACTGCGAGCTGTCGATCAGCCTCTTTTCGCGTTCGGTTTCGGTGAGCCAGTTGCAGAAGGCCACCGCGTCCTGAAGGTTGACGCCCACCACAGGATGTTCCGGCGTCTGCTGGAAGTGCGGCTGATAGGTCCATGGGTGCTTTTTCTGCCGCAGAAACTCATTCCATTCGGAGAGCCGTGTCTCGCACGCGGCAAACAACACCGTGGTGCCCGGAACGCTCACGAAGCGGGACCCCAGGCTGCTGACCTTGGCATCTCCGGGCACACCGCTTCCAGGAGCGGCACCTTCTTGCCCGGGGGCGATGGGACAGATCACCAGAAACAGGCATAAAGCGGTCAGGGCAGGCTGGATCGAGCGCATGAGGCAGTTGGTAAGCGGGAAGCGGGCGTTGTTCATCCGAAAAAACGACTGAAAACAGGTCGTCTCCGCATCCTCATCAAGGCTCTTCGAGGACGCGAGCAAAGGATGGTGTCAAACTGTTAACAGAGCGTCGAAGTTTATTCTTTGCGCTGAAGACCAACATGGTACAGTCGCCCTCCTTTTTGAAAATGCCGCTCCAAGCCCCGGCATCGACCTCATGGCCGCTGCTCAGCGACCAATGGCGGTAGCTTGCCTGAAATCACGATGATCGTCCTCGGACTCAACGCCTGGCATGGCGACTCCGCCGCCGCCCTCGTCAAAGATGGGCAGCTCATCGCCGCCGCGGAAGAAGAGCGCTTCCGCCGCATCAAGCACTGGTCCGGCCTGCCCACGGAGGCGATGAAATGGTGCCTGGCCGACGCCGGATTGAAGCTGGGCGACGTCGATCACATCGCCATCAACCGCAATCCCAAGGTCAACAACCTCCGCCGTGCGCTCTACGTCCTGCGCAAGCGTCCCAGCCTCGGCCTCATCTTCAAGCGCCTCGCCAACATCAGGCGCGCCGGTTCCTTCGAGGACTCCGTTCGTGCGTCCTTTCCCGGTGAGAACCTCCGTGCGCAGGTGCATCGCGTCGAGCATCACCTCGCGCATCTCGCCTCCGCCTTCCTGGTTTCGGACTTCGATCAGGCCGTGTGTCTTTCGGTCGATGGCTTTGGCGACTTCGCCAGCTCTGCCTGGGGCATGGGGAAGGGGAATGACATCACCATCGACGGCCGCGTCTATTTCCCGCATTCGCTCGGCATCTTCTACACCGTCATCACCCAGTTCATCGGTTTCCCGTATTATGGCGATGAGTACAAAGTGATGGGCCTCGCTCCCTATGGCGAGCCGAAGTATCTCAAGGAGATGCGCCAGCTCGTGCACGTGCAGCCGGACGGCAGCTTCAAGCTGAACCTCGCTTACTTCCGCCATCACAGCGACGACGTGCACTACACCTGGGACAACTGCTGCCCCGAAGTCGGCACGCTCTATCGCAAAGAACCCATGGAGGCGCTCTTCGGACCGCAGCGCGAGAAAGGTGCCGCGCTGGAGCAGAAGCATCGCGACATCGCCCGCAGTGCGCAGGCCATGTATGAGGAGGCCTTCTTCGCCATGCTGCAAAGCCTGCATGCACGTTACCGGTGCGACGACCTCGCGCTCTCCGGCGGCTGCGCCATGAACTCCGTCGCCAACGGCAAGGTCTATCTCAACTCGCCCTTCAAGCGTATGTACCTCCCCGCCTCCGCCGGCGATGCCGGTGGAGCCATCGGTTCCGCCTTTGTCGTCGCCCGCCAGCTTCAAGGGAGCGCGGACACTCCTGTCCGCCTTGGGCGGTTCGTCATGAACCACGCCTACGTCGGCCCCCAGTCCACCGACGCCGAGATCAAGGTCCTGCTCGACTCCCGCGCCGCTGACATCGCTGCTGAAAACTGCACCGTGCGCCGCTTTGATGACGAAGGCGGGCTTTGCCAGACCACCGCCACCGGCATCACCGAAGGCAAGGTCATCGGCTGGTTCCAGGGCCGCATGGAGTGGGGCCCGCGGGCACTCGGCAACCGCAGCATCCTCGGCGATCCCCGGCGTGCCGACATGAAGGACATCCTCAACCTCAAGATCAAACGCCGCGAGTCCTTCCGCCCCTTCGCGCCCAGCATCCTGCGCGAGCACGTCAGTGAGTGGTTCGAGCAGGACGACGACGTGCCCTTCATGATGGAAGTCTTCCAAGTGCGTGAAGACAAACGCCCGCAGATCCCCGCCACCACGCATGTCGATGGTTCAGGTCGCCTGCAGACCGTCCACAAGGAAACCAACCCGCGCTACCACCGCCTCATCAGCGCCTATCGCGACCTCACCGGCGTGCCGATGGTGCTGAACACCAGCTTCAACGAAAACGAGCCCGTCGTCTGCAAACCCCAGGAGGCGCTCGACTGCTTCCTCCGCACCAAGATGGACGTTCTCGTGCTCAACGACTGGATGGTGACCCGCTGACGCGGGAATGACGAAGCTCGAATTCCGAATGACGAACATTCTCCAAATGTTGAGTGCCGTGAAGACTTCACTCGTTCGTCATTCAGGCTTGGTCATTCATTCGTCATTCGTCCTTCGGATTTCGTCATTCCCATGAAGGGCCTCATCCTCGCAGGCGGCGCGGGTTCGCGCCTCTATCCGCTCACGCAGGTGGCTTCGAAGCAGCTCCAGCCGGTCTATGACAAGCCGATGGTCTATTACCCGCTCACGGTGCTCATCGCCTCCGGCATCCGCGAGTTCTGTCTCATCTCCACCCCGCAGGACCTGCCGCGCTTCCGGCAGTTGCTTGGCGATGGTTCGCAGTGGGGCATCTCCATCGAATATCGCGAGCAGCCGGAGCCCGCAGGCATCGCGCAGGCCTTCCTCATCGCGGAGCCCTTCATCGGCAAAGATCCCGTCACCTTGATCCTCGGCGACAATCTCTTCTTCGGCGGCGATGCCTTCCCGCGTGCCATCGCCGGCTTCAACTCAGGCGCCACCGTCTTCGCCTATCACGTCACCGATCCCGAGCGCTACGGCGTGGTCGAATTCGACGCCGATGGCAAAGCCGTCTCCCTCGAAGAAAAGCCGGAGCACCCCCGCAGCAACTACGCCGTCCCCGGCGTCTATCTCTACGACAACGACGTCGTCGCCATCGCCCGCCGTTTGAAACCTTCCCCGCGTGGCGAGCTCGAAATCACCGACGTGAACAAGGAGTATCTGCGCCGTGGCACGCTTCAGGTGCATCGCCTCAGCCGCGGCACCGCCTGGCTCGACGCCGGCACCAGCAGCAGCCTCCACGAGGCCTCCACCTACGTGCAGACCATCGAAAAACGCCAGGGCATGAAACTCGGCTGTCCTGAAGAAGCCGCCCTCTACCGCGGCTTCCTCTTGCTCGACCAGTTCGAGACCCTCATCTCCGGCCTTCCCCGCTGCGAGTATCGTGACTACCTCGCCGAAGTCGCCACCGAAGTGAAACGAGTCGGGATCAAGAGCGCCTAAGTCCATCCGCAGATGACACAGATTCAACCCAGATTTCCGAACCCGCTCTTCCCCTCTCTGCCCTGGATAATCTGCGTCAATCGGCGAAATCTGTGGATGCGGACATGAATCTTCTGATCACAGGCGGTGCAGGCTTCGTCGGCTCCAACCTCATCCGCCAGGTCATCGACCGGCCGGAGATTGCGAAGCTCGTCAATCTCGACTGCCTCACCTATGCCGGTCATCTGGAGAATCTCGACGGCATCCATGGCGTCCATTCGCGCTACGTCTTCGAAAAGGTCGATCTGCGAAACAAAGACGAAGTCCTCCGCGTCGTCCGCCAGCATGACATCACCCACGTCATGCACCTCGCCGCCGAATCCCACGTCGATCGCAGCATCACCGGCCCCGGCGACTTCATCACCACCAACATCAACGGCACCTTCCACCTCCTCGAAGCCTGCCGCGATGCCTGGCAAAATCAGAAATCAGAAATCGGAAATCAGAAATTTCTGCATGTGAGTACTGACGAAGTCTTCGGCTCCCTCGGCCCCGCCGGCTTCTTCACCGAAACCACGCCCTACGCCCCGAACTCGCCCTACTCCGCCAGCAAGGCCGCCAGCGACATGCTCGTGCGCGCCTGCCACCACACCTACGGCCTGCCCGCGCTCATCACCAACTGCTCGAACAACTACGGCCCGTATCAGTTCCCCGAGAAGCTCATCCCCGTCGTCATCCAGAGCCTCCTCGCCCGCAAATCCATCCCTGTCTATGGCGACGGCATGAACATCCGCGACTGGCTCTACGTCCGCGACCACGGTGAGGCCCTGTGGACTGTTTTGACGAAAGGAAAGCCCGGCGAAACCTACAACATCGGCGGCCACAACGAACTCGCCAACCTCCACCTCGTCCAGCAGCTCTGCGATCTTATCGACGAAGTGAAGCCCGATCTCGGCGGAAACTCCCGCGCCTTGATCACCTTCGTCCCCGACCGCCCGGGCCACGACCGCCGCTACGCCATCGACGCCACCAAAATCCAGCGCGACCTCGGCTGGTCCCCTGCCCACACCTTTGAATCTGGCATTCGCGAAACGGTGGCGTGGTATTTGAACCACCAACCGTGGATGGACGCGGTGTTGAAACAACCAGACAAACCATGACTCCTCTCATCATCGAAGCCGGACGTTCCGAGGCGCATTACTGGCGCGATCTGTGGCGCTTTCGCGAGTTGTTTGGCTTCCTTGCGTGGCGAGACATCATCGTGCGCTACAAGCAGACCGTCATCGGGGTGGCCTGGGCGGTGATCCGTCCGCTGCTGACCATCCTCATCGGTGCGGGCATCTTTGGTGGGCTGGCTCAACTGCCGTCTGACGGTGTGCCGTATGCCGTGCTCGTGTGCGCGGGCACGCTGCCTTGGTACTTCTTCAGCAGCGCCCTGAGCGAGTCGTCCAACAGCCTGGTGGGAAACGCCAACCTCATCTCCAAGATCTACTTTCCACGCATGATCCTGCCCGCGAGTGCGGTGGTGGTGGCATTTGTCGATTTCGCCATCTCGCTGGTGATCCTTGGCGGTCTCATGGTTTGGTATGGCATGATGCCCACATGGCGGCTGCTTACCCTGCCGCTCTTCATCCTGCTGGGATTCGTCGCCGCCATGGGGCCGGGGCTGCTGTTCACGGCGCTGAATGTGAAATACCGCGACTTTCGCTACATCATTCCCTTTGTGGTGCAGTTCGGCCTGTTCATCTCGCCGGTGTTTTACAGCACGACCGCCATTCAGGAGCGTTTTGGTGACACAGGGCGTGTCCTCATCGCGCTGAATCCGATGGTGGGCATCATCGACGGTTTCCGCTGGGCCGTCTGCGGCACCACGGAGCTGCACTGGCCCAGTTTTGCGCTGTCCACGGCCTTGAGTGTGCTGCTGCTCATACTCGGTGTTTGGTACTTCCGCCGGACGGAGAAGACCTTTGCGGATGTCATCTGAATGTCGGCTGTTTCATTGCTGCGACGGTGGGGGCTGCGTCTCGGAGGCGTGGTCGGTGCCCAGGGGATCGTGCAGTTGTGCAATGCGGCTGCGGGGCTGCTGGTGGTGAGGTTTCTGCCACGTGAATCGGCCTATGCCTGGTTCACGGTGGCGAGTTCGATGTTGATCATGGTCACGCTCTTCGCTGATTTGGGATTGTCAGCCGCCTTGCAGGCGGTCGGCGGGCCGTTGTGGGAGGACCGCAGACGTTTCTCGTCCGTCGTTGCAGCGCTTCGGAACTGGCAGCGATGGACGACCTTGGTAGCGGTCTTGATGGTGGTGCCGTGGATGTTGGTGCTGCTGCAACGCCTTCATGCGCCGCTTTGGAGCCTGGTTGGCGCGTCTGCGATGCTGATGGCGTTTGCCTGGCCGTCGGCGGCGGGCATCCTGCTCAGCCACGTCAACCGTTTGCATTCAAGACTGCGCCCGCAGGTGATGGCGGAGCTTTCCTCCGCGTTCGCCCGTCTGGTGCTCACGGCGGTGAGTGTCGGTCTCGGTTGCTGGTTGCTGGGAGGCACCCTGGCTTCTGTCCCGGTGGGTGCGTTTCTCGCCGTTCTGGCGGCACCGGTGCTGGCGGGATGGTTGCTGTATGCACTAGTCCGGCGCGAGGCCTCGCGGCTGCTGGATGAGAATGCAGGCTCGTCCCATGAGTTTGATGCACGCATTCGCGGCATCGTCGCAGGTTCGATGGCCTTCACCCTCTACTACGGTTTGCAAGGCCAGGTGAGCACCTGGCTGATCAGTCTGCAGGGTGCGTCCGCGCAGGTGGCGGATGTCGGGGCGCTGAGCCGGTTGGGGGTGCTTTTCTCGCTGGCCACCGCACCGGTGGTCCAAGTCGCCACACCGGCCTTTGCCCGATGTCGCGATCGTGACAAACTCCGGCGGCAGTTGCTGCTTACCTGCGGCTTGTTTGTTTTGTTTTCCGGTGGCGTCCTGCTGCTCGTCACGCTGCTGCCCGGACCGCTGCTGTGGTTGCTGGGACCGCAGTATGCCCATCTCGCCATGGAATTGCGCCTGGCGGCCTTGGTCCCTGCAGTGACCGGCCTCTGCGGCATCACCTGGGGGCTCGTCATGGCGCGTGGCTGGATCAAATCCTCTGCGCTGGTCGTGCCTGCGGGCGTCGCCGCGCAAGTTGCCGGGGTGTTTCTCTTCGACCTCACCACCGTGTCAGGCGTGCTGTTGTTCAACCTGTTCATTCTGCTTCCTCTCCTGCTGCTGGCCTGCCTGGTGATCTGGCGCGGCTTTCGGAGATGGAAAGTGGAAATGGAAAAGCAGAAAGGTGAAATGACAGAGCTGGAATGAGAAAACTCTAATTGGCCATGACCCTCGTCGAATCTCTGCTTTCAACT
>DAORHS010000166.1:0-8358 GCA_035438165.1 Prosthecobacter sp. | reverse complement strand
AGTTCCTTTAACGAATTCCGTAGGCATTTGCTGACAACGACCCACATCGTAAACTTACTTCATCTCGGTCGTGGTGTGTTCGGGCCTGATTTTGGCACGGTAGCGTTCATGATCAAATGCGCTCCTGATTCTTCCAAAGGCGTCTATCGCAGGCTATTTACCAAACAGGGCGCGGTGGACAATTCTGAGCAAAAGCTTGCTTGGTTCTTTGACCAATCGTTTGGCTATTACTCCACCGACCAAACCTCATTTCGAAGTATTCCAAGTTGCACCATCGCATATTGGATGACCGAAAAGACACGCGCGATTTTTTCATCAGGCCAGCAGGTTGGAGACATATCCGAGCCGCGGCAGGGAATAATAACCGGGGACAACAACCGCTTCTTGAGATTCTTCCACGAGGTCTGCCACAGCAGAATCGAGTTCTCTGCCACTTCCAATACTATCGCAATGAGTCGAGCGAAGTGGTTTCCATTGAACAAAGGAGGCGAACTGCGGAAATGGTATGGCAACCACGAGTATGTGATTGATTACGAAAATGACGGCTTCGCCATCAAGAACTTCAAGGACAGTAAGGGCAAGCTGCGTTCCAGACCGCAGAACCTTCAATACTTCTTTAGAGAAGGAGCAACTTGGTCGCTTATCAATATCTCAGGATTTGTGGTTAGATACATGCCGAAGGGATTCATTTTCAATGTGGCTGGTATTAGTGCTTTCGCAGACAGCACGACGGTCATTCTCCTTACCGGCCTTTTGAATTCGCGGCTTGGAACAGAGTTTTTGAAGCTCATCAACCCGACGTTGAATAACAACCCTGGCGACGTGGCGCAGATACCGTTTTTACGGCCAAATCCAGAAACCCAATCAAAGATTGTCGAGACCGTTGATTCGGCAATTTCAATCGCCCGCGCCGACTGGGACAACTTCGAGACCTCGTGGGACTTCCGCGACCATCCGTTGCTGCGGCCGGGGCTGAAGGGCGCGACGCTGGAGGCGAGCTGGCGGAATTGGGAGGCGCAGAGCACCGCCGCCATCCGCCGGATGCAGGAGCTGGAGACGGAGAACAACCGGCTCTTCATCGCCGCCTACGGCCTCGACGGCGAGTTGGAGCCCGAAGTGCCCGAAGCGCAAATCACCCTCGCCCGCGCCGAGGCCCGCCGCGACATGGCCGCCTTCCTCTCCTATGCCGTCGGCTGCATGATGGGCCGCTATTCCCCCGACCACCCCGGTCTCATTCTCGCCAACGCCGGCGACACCCTGCCTGAGTTTCTGGAAAAAGTGGGGAAACCACTGGCCGAACTCACCTTCGCCCCCGACGAGGACGGCATCATCCCCGTGCTCGATGGCGAGTGGTTCGAGGACGACATCGTGGCCCGCACCCGCGATTTCCTCCGCGCCACCTTCGGCGAAGCCACGCTGCGCGAGAACCTCCGCTTCCTCGAAGACTCCCTCGGCAAGGACCTGCGGAAGTATTTCCTGAACGACTTCTACAAAGACCACCTCCAGACCTACAAAAAGCGCCCCATCTACTGGCTGGTCCAGAGTCCCCGCAAAGGCTTCAGCGTCCTCCTCTACCTGCACCGCTACACCCGGGACACGATGAACCTGGTCCTGAACCGTTACCTCCGCGACTACCAGGTAAAGCTCCGCAACCGCCTCGCCCACCTCACCCAGGAGCAGGCGACCGCAAGCACTGCCAAAGCAAAAACGGAGGCCCGCAAAGAAGCCGACAAAATCACCAAGACGATTCACGAGTGTGAAGAGTGGGAGCGCCAGACCATGTTGCCGCTCGCCCAAGCCCGCATCGAACTCGACCTCGATGACGGCGTAAAAACCAACTACCTCAAACTCGGCGAAGCTCTCGCCCCCATCGCTGGGCTGGCGGCGAAGGACGACGAATAGGATCGAGAACATTCAATCACACCCGTCCCAGCCTAGTCATCATGTCCGAACCAATGACAAATCTAAAGCGCATCATCAACTGTCTCTCCGACAACCGGCATCTCTGCGATGACTGCCTCTCTAGCGAGTCCGGCGTGACACCAAGGCAGACGGTCAACCGCCTCTGCCGTGAGAATTCTCACCTGATCAGTGAGTGCGATGACCAGCCCTGCGAAGGACAATGTCGAAAAGAGCACAAGATCCTCCGCTTTCTTCCACGGCAGAGTGGCGGAGACACGCATGAGGACGAATTGGACATCACTGTTAGGGCAAGCGATGAGGCAGGTGCTATCCCTAAAGTCGATGACATCTTGGGTGATACGGAACCATCTGAAAATAGTGCCCTAGTTCAGCAGAGATCCGCCAATTCTGACTTTTCTCGAAAGGAATATCTCCATGATAATTTCAACGCGATCATTGCGCGGGCACTCGATCTGAAGCCGGCTGATTATCTGGGGCGTTTAAGTCTTGATGGTCTCATGGATCTCAAGGCCATTACCTCCAATATTCATGCCGTGATCACGCTCAAGCTGACGTTCGCCCTGGTGGACTGGCTGCAAATTCATTTGAAGGTCAAACCTGAGCAAGCGCGTGCCCTCAATGACGCGGCTGATGCGACCAAGCCCTTTGTTTCGGGATTCGACATCGACAGCAGTGATCCGAACTTGGTGGCTGAGGTCAAAGGCAACATTCCCGTGAAGGGCGGCTCAGCTTTTGAAGCGGCTCAAGTCAAAGGGCTGACGGATGATGTGCGCCAGATGTTCGGCTTGCCACCCAATGGCAAATTCGCTGAGAGAATGTCTGTCAGATCGAAAATTCATCGTCCAAACCTCGGCAGCGCCATGAAATTCTTGGGCGTTTTCGATTCAGCTCGTGTTCGTGCGGCTGTTAGTAAATGGATGGAGACATTCCGAAAGGCTCATGCCGGACGAAAAGTGGAACTGGCTGAAGGCGTGGAGAGCTACGATCCCGATACGGTGTACGTCGTTTTTCTCACGCTCGGACCGGCAAAGAAGGGGGAGGATTAAATTTCACACGATGGGATCCGATCATTCAGAACCGACGCCGCCTTCTTTCTCTCTCAGGGAGATCGCCTCTTGGACGCCAGGCGTGTGTCGGGAAGTAAAGACGAAGATTCGCGCCAGCATTCCAGCGCTGCAGCGCGGACTTGTGTGGACGCCCCAACAAAATGAATTGCTGTGGGACTCGATTCTTCGGGGCTTCCCCATTGGTGCGGTCGTAGTAACCAGGTGGTCTGACAAACTGAAGAAGACGGCTGAGGCGGCGGACGAAAGCATCACCTATCATCTCTTGGACGGGCAACAGCGTTGTCACGCCATCGCCCTGGGCTTTTCTGATCCGTTTGTCGCCAAGGAATCTCCCGACAATGACAAAGTGGAGTCCATCCTTTGGCTGGACCTGAATCCAACACCGGAGCGAAACAGCACGCGCAACTTCTGGGTTCGCGCTACGACCACCGCCCATCCTTGGGGGTATCGCAAGGATGACGCTGCCACCCCGCTGACTGCCTGGGCGATCCGCGAGGCACTCAAGCCGTTGGGGCTGGATGCTGCCAACGCGGAGTATAGGCGTCCTTCGCCGATGAACCTCTGGCCCTGTGATGCGGCAGCAAAAATACCTGTCCCGTTGTCATGGCTCCTGCAATTGCCCGTGGAGGATGAGAGCACCTTCTGGACCAAGCTAGGGACTAGGGCTAAGGAGGCCACCAGATTTCCGTGGGCGGCAAGAATCCGTGATTTTTGCGTGACCGACGACACCGCTGAGAACAAGACCCGCATCTTCAAGGCCATCAAAAGGGCGCATGCAGCGAAGCTGATCGCGTTGGAGACACCTGACGAATTGCTGGAAGGTTCGGAACAGGAAAAGTCTGGCGGCAGTGACCGGGAAGATGTCAGCAACATTGAGCAGCTCTTCCAGAGACTGAACAGGCAAGGCACCAAACTCGATGGCGAGGAACTCGCTTATTCCATGATCAAGGCTCACTGGCCAGACCTGGAGAAGCCGATCAACGATGTGTCCGAGGGGCGGATGCCGCAGGCGAGAATGGTATCCCTGGGAGTCCGTGCCGCACTGGCCACAGAAGCAAAGCACAACCTGCCAGGACCACCGACGGTGAGCGCCTTGCGAGTCATCGCCCGGAGTGAGCAGGACAAAAAGGCGATCATTCAAAGCTTCATCACCCAAGACCTGGGTAACGCCTGCGAAATGGTCGGCCAGTGGTTGAAATACGATGCTCAGACGAATCCAAGCGGATTGCTGCCGGTGCATATCACCAGCATAGCGATGAGTTCGCGTGAAGTTTACCTGCTCCTGCTTCATTTCGCCAATCGGCTGTTGGAAGGTCACGCTGCCCCGGCGGGCTGGACCAAGGCCATGCAGGCAATGGCGACGATGATCCATTGGTTCGCACCGGAGAAAGCCAAGGTTGCCAATCGTGTGTATGTAGGTTGTCGTGATGACATGAGTCTCGATAACATCCGCACGGCATTGATGGAGGCACACAGAGCGGGGGAGATGTACACGATCCATGCGCCAGAGGCGGTTGGAGCTTTTGTTCGGAGCCCAGAGATTGACTTTAAGGACTGGAACTGGTGGCAGCCCATTCACGGAGATGGCACAGCAGAGGGGATCCAACAGCGTCGTAAAGTTTGGGAGGGTTTCCTGAACTTCCGCAACAACCGTGGGCTGCTGCTTTATGCCCAGCGTGGCTATCTCGCCCGGCGGTTTCGGGACTATGATCCCGCCCGCAAGGATCTGTGGGAAGCTCACAATCGCCCCTGGGATTTCGACCACATTTTGGCCTCATATTACTTCCACAACCGCAAAGATGGGAGCGACTTCCGTGGCATCTGCGGTCAGTGGGGCTACACCATCGGCAACCTGCGCGCCTGGCCGTTCGAGGACAACCGTTCCGACCAAGCTGAGGAAGCAGCGAAAAAGATCAAAGGGGATCCTAGTCGTCTCGAAGACAGCTTTTTAACAACCGATGAAGAGCTGGCATTTTCTGGAGGTGACAAGGCACGTCGCGACGAAGCCGCCGCTCGATCATTTGTAGTCAACTGCAGGGGACGCCTTCTGCGGATCTACCGAACGTGGTATGAAGCTGTCGGCGTTGAAAACCTGGTGACCACCCATGAAGAAAACAACTCAGTCGCAACGGAGCCTGCGGCCATGATCGCTTCGGCTGTATGAACACCTATTTCGCATGAAACGAATCCATGACAGTCTTCAGCATGTTTTTCAGCGCCACCGCTTGGTCTTTTGGTATGATCCGACAGGTGAGTGGGCTGAGACCTTCAACACCTACCCAGACGAAAGCGTGGCAAAGCTCACGGTGGATTGCAATGAGTTCGGAACCAAGGTGCGCATCGTCCGTGATCCCAACCCAGACGCCCGATTCCTGATTTACGTCCCGACGGCCCGCCCGGCGGATGCGGACAACTGGCTGCTGGACCTCCTGCTGCAAGGCTATGAATACAAGGCGGACAAGGCCTCGCTAGCGCTCCAGGAAGTCGGCCTACCGCACGAATTTCTCCATCTCGCAGAAGCGCATGGCAAGTATTTCCACAGCGCGAAGCGCGTCCAATCCCTGAAGGAAATGATCGGCAGGGACGACCAGAGCCGGGAGATCCGGCTCAAGATGATGGCGGTGCTCGCGGACACCGACGTGGAGGTGGATGCCATGCTGCTGCGCTTTCTCCGCACGGACCCGGAAGCGGATTTAATCGCAACGGATCGAGTGGATGAGTGCCTCGGGGCGGCGGCCTTGGCGGAACCGTTTTGGCAGGAAGTGGAGCGCCTATTTGGCTACACGGCGGCAGTCCCCTCACTGCGGGACTTCGCCGTGTCACTGTTTCGCGGAGCCAATCCGCTGGACACTCAGGCGGCACTGCATCCCCACGCGAAAGTATTCCTGCAGCGCTGGAAAGACAGCCAAGCCCACTGCACCTGGTTCCGCGACTGGGCGCACCAGATGGAGAAGGAACTTCAAATCGCCACGGCGCTGGGCGCGCTGGACGAGCGGAAAACACTCGGCGACTGCGACACGTTTGAGATTTTCGAGAAGTTTACTCTGCACCGGCTCTGCCAGTCGTTTGCGAACGGGGCCGCCGCCGTGGACCTGCGTGCGGTGGTGCAGCAGCGACGTGGTTCCATTTGGTGGCCGCAGCACGAGCATGGCTATGCCGCCCTGGAACAAGCGGTGGAACTGCGTGAACTATTGGCCGGGGCTGAGCTGACAATGGACTCTGTCACCAGTGGCGTGAGTCGTTATGTGACCACTTGGTGGCGGATCGACATGGCCTACCGCCTTTGCACCTGGAACTTGCGCCGCTACGGTCAGGTGCAGGTGATGGAGCAAATCTCTCAATGGGTGGAGAAGTCCTATGTGAATAATTTCCTCCTCCCGCTGGCCGACCGCTGGAGCGATCAAGTGCGCGGTATGGAAACGTGGGAATGCAATGGCGTGACAGCCCAGCGGCGCTTTTTCAGCCACTACGTGCAGCCTTTCCTGAGCAAGGGGCAGAAGGTATTTGTCATCATCTCCGATGCCCTCCGCTACGAAGCAGCCTCCGACTTCGCCCTGCGGCTGCGTTCCGCCAATCGCTGGACCGCTGAGGTAGAGGCAATGTTTGGCTCTCTCCCATCCTACACCCAGCTCGGGATGGCGTCTCTGCTGCCCGGCCAACAACTGACCGTGGACGCAATAACGGCAACAGTGACCGTGGATGGACGCAGCGCTACGGGCACGGCCAATCGCCGTGAGATCCTGAGCCTCGCCTGTGATGGGAAGGCGACAGCCATCCAAGCAGAGGAATTCCTGGAACTGAACACGAAGACCGAGGGTCGAGCCCTGATGCGGGATCACGAGGTCATCTACATCTTCCACAACGTCATCGACAAGACTGGCGATGTCCCTGGCACGGAGGCCAAAACTTTCGATGCCGTGGAGGATGCCTTTGCAGAACTCGACCTGATCATCAAAAAAGTGGCGAACATCAACGGCAGCAACATGCTGCTCACGGCGGATCACGGTTTCCTCTTCCAGCAGGACGATGTGGCTAAAGACGATGCCACGTCACTGCCAACCGCCGGCGAATGGACGTTCAAAAACCGGCGTTTTGCCCTCGGACGAGACATCTCACCGAACGCCAAGGTGAAGATCTTTGACAGCACCGCCCTGGGACTGGGTGGTGACTGGTCAGCCGCATTTCCCCTCTCACTCGGGCGCTTTCCGCTTCAAGGCTCTGGGATGCGCTACGTCCACGGCGGCAGCAGTCTGCAAGAGGTGGTGGTGCCCGTGGTCAAGATTCACAAGGCCCGCGCTGATGACACGGGCAAAGTAGAGATCGAGCTGCTGCGGGTGCCCGCCAAGATCACTACGGGTCAACTTTCCATCGCGCTCTTCCAGGACCGGCCCGCTCAAGGCAAAGTGCTGCCCCGCACGCTCCGCGTGGGCATCTTTGCCAAAGACGGCACGAGCCTGTCTGAGATCAAGACGCAGACCTTTGATTCCAAGGAACAAGAAGCACGCCAGAGGGAGACGACCATGCTCTTGGTGCTCTCCGCCGCCGCCGATACATTCAACAACCGTGAGGTGGATCTGCGCCTCGAAGAAGCCGTCTCCGGCACGAACCAGATCGTGACTTACAAGACGCACAGTCTCAAACTCCAGAAACCCTTCACCAGCGACTTCGATGAACACTGAATCCCCGCCCGAACCCGCCGCCCATGAAGAGCTGGAGCCGTTTGTGGCCGCGCCACGCCTGCTGACTCCATTGGATCAAAAGATTCTCCAACACTTCCCTGGATTAGTGGTGCGCAAGGATCTGACAAAAGGCCTGAAGCAGAATGCCGTGGTTCCCACTTATGTGCTGGAATACCTGCTGGGTCAGCACTGCGCCACCGATGACAATGAAGTGATCAAGGCGGGCCTAGAATCCGTTCAGAAGATCCTGGCCAAGCACTATGTGCATCGAAACCAGGCGCAACTGGTGAAGTCCACGATCAAGGAAAAGGGTCGGCACAAGGTCATCGACAAACTCACCGTCGAACTCAACGATAAAGGCGGATTCTACGAAGCCGAGTTCACCAATCTGGGCCTCAAGAAAGTGCCCGTGTCCGATGACTTTGTGCGTCGGTATCCCAAGCTGCTGGTGGGCGGCATCTGGTGCATCACGGATGTGACTTATGAAGTCGCCGAAGACCCCAAGGCAAGTCCATGGCAGATCGACACGCTGAAGCCGATTCAGGTAGCCAGCGTGGACTACGACCAGTTTCTGACAGCTCGGGCGCAGTTCACCACCGAAGAGTGGATGGACGTGCTGATGCAGAGCATGGGCTTCAATCCCGAGATGTTCGGGCGGCGGGCAAAGCTGCTGACTTTGATTCGCCTCA
>DAORHS010000165.1:0-8376 GCA_035438165.1 Prosthecobacter sp. | reverse complement strand
GAAGATCAGATCATGGAGGTCGCGCTCGACGCCGGCGCCGAGGACATCCAGGAAGACGGCGACGACTGGGTGGTTTACACCGCCACGGACCAGCTCTTTCAGGTGGCCGGCGCTCTGCGCGAGAAGGGCCTGACCTCCCGCTCGCAGAAGCTCATCTACCAGCCGCAGACCACGGTCACCATCAGCGATGTCGAAACCGCCCGGTCGCTCATCCGGCTCTACGACCTCCTCGACGACTACGACGATTCGCAAAACATCCACGCCAACTTCGAAATCGACGACGCCATCGCCGACCAGCTCGAGTAACCCCTTTCTCCCAATTTTTATGTCCGAAGAACTCATTGCCGAGGTCGAAGAAACCAAACCCAAGCGGAAAGCGCCGGCCAAAAAAGCCGCTGCCAAAAAAGTGGCCGCCAAGAAAGCCCCCAAGACCAAAGCAGCCGCCGCGGCTGAAGAAGCCGCGCCTCCGGCCAAAGCCAAAGTCGCCCGCAAAACCGCGAAGAAGAAATCGGATCCCGCTGAAGCACCCGAGCTGGCGTTGAATGAGCCCGCAGCCCCCGCGCCAGTTGTTTCCGCACCCACGGAGCCCGCTGTCGAAGCACCGGCTCCGGCCGTTGAAGCTCCCGCGCCCGTTGCAGCCAGCCCGTCGGCACCTGCCCCGGCCGCGACGAACGACGAAGATTCAGACGCTGACGACGAACAGAACGACAACGCGGGTGAATCAGGCCATGCTGATGGAGACAACAACGGCCTGCCACGTTACACCGTCATTGGTGAAAACGGCCAGCCGCGCCCGATGACGGCCAAGGAACGCCGCAAGGCCAAGTTTGAGCGCTGGAAGCAGCGCCGTGCCGAGCGCGATGCCCAGCGTCGCGCCGGTCGTGAGCCTGGAGGACAAGGCAGTCCGAATGGCGGTCAGCGTGAACGTGGCGAACGTGATCCGTCCCAGCAGGCGCAGGGCGGTCAGAGCTACGAGCCCCCGCAGGACAAGCCGCTGGGCCCGCCGGAACCGGCGAACGGCATTCTCGAAATGTCCCCCAAAGGCTACGGCTTTCTGCGTCGTCGCGAGATGTCCTTCGCCCAGAATCCGCAGGACGCCTTCATCGCCCCCGAGTTCATCCGCAAATACGGCCTGCGTGAAGGCATGCAGATCGTCGGCGTGCAGTGCAAAGGCGCGCGCGGCCCGCAGGTCACCGAAGTCACCGAGGTCAACGGCCGCAATCCGCTCGCCATGCGCGACCTGCCCTTGTTCGAGGAGCTCAAGGCCGTGAACCCGAACAAGCGCTACCAGCTTGAGACCGTCAAAGACCGCCTCACCACGCGCGTCATCGACATGATGACCCCCGTCGGCCGCGGTCAGCGCGGCTTGATCGTCGCCGCGCCACGTGCGGGCAAGACCACCATCCTTCAGCACATCGCCGAAGCCGTCGTGGCCAACCATCCCGGCACGCACCTCATGATCCTGCTCGTCGATGAGCGCCCGGAAGAAGTCACCGAATTCAAGCGCATCCTGCCGCAGGCGGAAATCTACGCCAGCAACAACGACCAGGACGTGAAGAACCACACGCGCATCTCCATGTTCGCCATCGAGCGTGCGAAGCGCCTCGTCGAATGCGGCGAGCACGTCTTCATGCTCATGGACTCTATCACGCGCATGGCCCGCGCCTTCAACAACACCGCCAAAAGCGGCGCCACCATGAGCGGTGGTGTCGGCGTCGGTGCGCTGGAGATTCCGCGCCGCCTCTTCGCCGCCGCGCGCAACACGCGCACCGCCGGCTCCCTCACCATCCTCGGCACCGCGCTCGTCGAGACCGGCAGCCGCATGGACGACCTCATCTTCCAGGAGTTCAAAGGCACCGGCAACATGGAGCTCGTGCTCGACCGCAAGATCGCCGAGCAGTTCGTCTTCCCTGCCGTGAACATCTTCAAATCCGGCACGCGTCGTGAGGAGCTGCTCCTGCAGACCTTCCAGCTCGACAAGATCCACATGCTGCGCCGCGGCCTCGCCGGCCACAAGCCCGTCGAAGCCATCCAGCGCGTCATCTCCCTGCTCGAACGCTACCCCAGCAACGCCCAGATGCTCGTCGATCTGCCCAGCAAGACCTAGATGCTGGATTCTCGATCCTAGAAACTAGATTCCAGCATCCAGCCACTAGCATCCAGTCCACATGCCTCCTCCTGATCCAGAAATCCAAGTGGACGAGGTGCTGCCGCCGCAGGTCAACCCCATCGCGTCGAAGCTCGCGGCCAGCAAGGATCCTGTGGACCACGCCGCCGCGCGCATCCTGGCGAAGTATCTCGACGAACTGCTGCGCGTCCCCGGCACGAACGTCAAAATCGGCCTCGACCCCATCCTCGCGCTGATCCCCGGTGTCGGCGACACCGTCGCCTCAGGCGCGGGCGTCATCATCCTGCTTGAGGCCCTGCGCAGCGGCATCTCCATCCCGGTCTTTCTGCGCATGACCTTGAACATGGGCCTCAACTTCCTCGTCGGCCTCGTCCCCGGCGCCGGAGCCGTCGCCTCCGTCTTCATCAAGTCCAACAGCCGCAACCTCCGCCTCCTCACCACCTGGCAGGAAGGCCACAAGGACCAGGTCAAGCGCAGCACCCTGCGCTTCTACGTCGGCATCTTCCTCCTCATCGCCATGATCCTGCTGTTCATCGCCATCGGCTGGGCCTTCTACGCCTGGCTGTTTTACAGCCTGATGCAGAACCTCGCTCAGACGCTGGGCATCGGCGGCGCTTGATTCCAAGTTATCATCCGCCATGCCCAAACCCGCCCTTCACACGCCAGCCCCCGATTTCACCGCGCCGGTCATTGGCGGCAGCCACCAGGACGGGGACACCGTGACACTGAGCCAGCTCCGGGGGCGGAAGGTGGTGCTGTATTTCTACCCGAAGGACGACACGCCCGGCTGCACGAAGCAGGCCTGCGGGCTGCGTGACGGCTGGAGGTCGATCTCCAAGAAGGCGCTCGTGTTTGGGGTGAGCACGGACCCGATCAAGCGGCATGCGAAGTTCATCCAGAAATACGAACTCCCCTTCCCGCTGATCGCGGACGAGGATCACCAGATCGTGAACGCCTACGGGGTGTGGGTGGAGAAGAGCCTGTATGGCAGGAAATACATGGGAACCGAACGCAGCACCTTTGTGATCGGCGAGGACGGCCGGATCGCCGCGATCCTCGAGAAGGTGAAGCCCGAGGCGCATCTGGAAGCCGTGCTGGCGGTGCTGTAGGGGCGCGATCCAGCAGGTTTGATGCGTCACCGGGCCATTCCTGGCCCCTGGTTGTTCACGGGGCAGGAATGCCCCGATTACCGGCGCCAGAGCAGCGGGATCTTCGCCATTAACCCCAACGCCGTGAAGCAATCTGGGTGACTTCATAGAAGGCAGGAGAGGTTACTGAGGTTGGGGCGATCATGCGCGGCCATTGGGTGACTGGCTGGCGGACTTTGCGTTGGCAGCTTCGCGCTCGTCGTGGAGGCAGTGCGCAGGTGGCGATTTGCGCGCGCATTCGACGCACCAGTTCACGCTGCGCGTCCTCATCCATCAAGCCCTGTGCCACGCCCAGCACGAGCCGCAGCGTCTGGGCCTGCACCAGGCTGATGCGCAACACTTCCACTCATATGTTTTGGGCGCGGCTCCACACACGCCCGCGCACTTCGCGCACGCTGAGAGCGTATCCGGCAAATAGCTGGAGGGAGTGAAACGGGATGTTTGGGGTATTGGGATGAAAAGCCTGAACCATGAAGCCGCTGGCTACGACACCGACCTCACCGACGCGGAGTGGGAGCTCATTGAACCGCTGCTCTATCCCGCTGGAGCCAGACGTGGGCGCGGACGACGGCGCGAAGCACACGCGGAGCGCGCCTCGCTCGACGCGATCCGCTACATCCTCAAGGCCGGCTGCCAGTGGTCGTTGCTGCCCAAGGATTTTCCTCCCGAGAGTTTGTGGTATCTGCCCAAACGCGAAAGTGCGAACGGAACGAAGTCCGCGAAGCAGATCGAGTTCAACGGCGAAATGGGAGGGAACGAACCTGGAAGCTCTCTTTACCTTGGTCAGACGGTGCCGAAGATGGTCTTGCCGGTACTGAGGAGGTCATTGCAGGCTTCCTTCATGCGGTCGCAGAGCCCCTGCTCGCCCTTCTTGAGGTAGGAGCGCGGGTCGTAGGCTTTCTTGTCGCCGATCTCGCCGTCGATCTTGAGGACGCCGGCGTAGTTTTTCATCATGTGATCGACGAGCGGACGCGTGAAGGCGTACTGGGTGTCGGTGTCGATGTTCATCTTGATGACGCCGTAGCCGAGGGTCTCGCGGATTTCTTCCAGCGGGGTGCCGGAGCCGCCGTGGAAAACGAGGTCCATCTCGGCAGCCGCGCCATACTTGGCGGTGACGGCGGCCTGGCCGTCGCGCAGGATGGTGGGCTTGAGTTTTACAGCGCCGGGCTTGTAGGAGCCGTGGACGTTGCCGAAGGTGGCGGCGAACATGAAGCGGCCAACGCCGTTGAGCGTTTCATACACGGTGACCATGTCTTCCGGAGTCGTGTAGAGCTTGTCGTTGGAGACGCCGGAGGTGTCGTGACCGTCTTCCTCACCGCCGACGACGCCAGCTTCGATTTCGAGGATGATGTCGAGCGCGGCACATTGCTGGAGCAGGTCTTTGGATGTCTTCATGTTCTCTTCGAGGGGCAGTTCGGAGCCGTCGAACATGTGGGAGTTGAAGAGATTGCCTTTGCCGGCGTCACGACGCGCCTTGGTGGCGGCGAGGAGGGGCTTGAGGAATTTCTCGACGTTCTTGGGATGGCAGTGGTCGGTGTGGAGGGCGACGAGGACGTTGTAACGCTCCGCGAGGATGTGGACGGCCTCGGCGAGAACGATGGCGCCGAGGGCCATGTCTTTGACAGAGGTGCCGGAGGCGAACTCACCGCCGCCGGTGGAGACCTGGATGATGCCGTCGGACTTGGACTCGGCGAAGGCCTTCAGCGCTCCATTGATCGTCGGAAGAGAGGTGACGTTGATCGCCGGGTAGGCATAACCGCCTTTCTGGGCGGCGTCGATCATGGCACGGTATTGGGCGGGGGTGGCTACGGGCATCGGTGGGGGGGTTAGGGAGTTGAGCGCCCGAGGGAAGCAAGAATCAGGCCGGGTGCAAGGATCGCTTCGCCGGTGCGGGGCGGTGAAGCTCCAGCAGCCATCGCCCAATGCCCCTCACTCACCAGTTGACGCCAGACTATTAAGGTCTTTTAACTAGCGACACCTTTTCCCCTCCCGCAATGCCGCCCTTGGAATCCTTTCTTTCTCCCGGCCTGCAATATGGTCTCGAACACAGCAACCTGACCTGCTGGATCATCTGCGGCATTCTGGCGCTGCTTTCCATCACGAGCTGGGCGGTGATCCTGAGCAAGCACTTCCTGCTCTCCCGTGTGCATCGTGCGAATCTGTCCTTTGCACGCGACTACCGTGAGAGCAACCACCCGCTGGAGCTGTTTCAACGGCGCGAGCACCATGAGTTCTCGTCCTACTACCACATCTATCATGCCGCCTGCCGTGAGATGGCCTGGTATCTGGTGGGCGAGGATGAGCCGGGCACCACGTTTGCCGCACGGCTGCAGGGCGCCGGCCGTATCACCTGCTCCCAGATGAGCGCGGTGCAGGTGGCCATGGAACGCAGTGTCGCTGAAGCGGCGCTGCGCCTCGAAGCACGCATGAGCTGGGTGGCCACCGCCCTGAGCGGTGCTCCGTTTCTGGGTCTGCTGGGCACGGTGTGGGGCATCCTCGACACGTTCAGCCAACTGACCACCACGGGAAGCAGTGCCGACCTTGCGACGCTGGCACCAGGCATCACCACCGCGCTGGTGACGACGGTGCTGGGCCTGCTCGTGGCTCTGCCCAGCATGGTCTGCTACAACGCGCTCGTGAACCGCATCCGCGGCATGGTGGTGCGCCTCGACAACTTTGCCAGCGAACTGAGCGCCGGACTCGACCGCACCTTTGTGGATCATCGCTTCAGCAACGAGGTCCTGCCGAGCATGGGCGCCCTGGGCAGCCCGACCATGCCCGCTTTCACCGGCACTACCTCCTCGCCCCTGCCCTCTGCAATGCACGCCTCCCCCGCCCGCGCATGAAACGTCATTCGAACCGGCATCAGCTCCGTCTCATCACCGAGATCAACATCACTCCGATGATGGATCTGGTGATGGTGCTGCTGTTTGTGTTCCTGCTGGCGGTGCCGCTGCTCAAGGCGGCCAAAAGCATGCCTGCCCCGGCCACTCCGCCCGCGACGGCCGCCTTGGCACCGGCAGAGACCCTTACGCTGACCGTGTATCGTGACCTCTCGGTCACGCTAGACGGTGCGATGCTCGCCCGCACGGATCTGCCCGCCTCATTGAAACAGTTCGCGGAGCGCAAGCCCGGCCTCGGTGTCGAGGTGCGCATGCACCGTGATCTGCCGGTGCAGCAGCTGGTGGAAACAATGCAGATGCTCGAAGTGGCGGGCATTGAGAAGACCGCCGTCACGACCCACACCGACGAACCTTGATTCCAGATGAACCGCAAACGCCCCCCCACGCTGGAGCCAATCTCAGCGGCGATGTTTGTCGTCGTCTCACTGCATCTGGCCGCCGCCTTCGCTGTCTGGTGGTGGTGGCAGGAGACGGGTGCCAGGCGCGCCCGTTTCTCTGACGCAGGACTGACGTGGATGAGACCGGGTGATTTCAAAGCGCCGCTCTCTCTGCCAGCACCCGCTTCAAACAAAGCGGTGGCTACTGCTGCGCCCAAGCCGTCGGCGGCCCCAAAAAGAACTGAAGATCCTCCGGTACAAAAGGCCACGCTGGTCGCCGCCCCCGTGCAGCAGCACCAGATGGAGCCGGTGCCCCACACCGCCGGAACACCGCTGTTTGCCCAGTCCACCCCGGCGGCCAAACCGTCCGCCAATCGCAGCATCACCCTGCGCCGGGCCCAGGAGCGGCCCACCGGTCCCACGGCCTTCGGCTCCCCGGCTCCGCCTATCGCCAGCCCCACGCTGTTGGACATCGCACGCCTCAACACCTTGCGTCCCCCGCCACCGATTCCGATGCCGGACAACGAGGGTGCCACGAAAGTGGACGAGGTCGATCTGGACGGGGTCGATGAGGCAGTCAACGCCGCCTTCCTCGGCTCCTGGACCGCTCCCCCCATCGACAACGTGCCTGTCGGCCAGCGGGAGGCACGACTGAACATCTCCATCGGCAAGGACGGCACCGTATTGAAATCACAGATGAGCAAGTTTTCCGGTTCGCACGTACTGGATCAGTCCATTCTCGAAGCCTCCGCCCAGGTGAAAAAAATTTCGACGACACTGCCTTCAAATTACTCCAAAGACAGCTACGATCTGGAACTGAACTTTCTCCTGCTGCCCTGAACCCAAACATGAACGTCCGTTTCCTGCTTCTTCTCCTGGCCCTCGCCGTCTGCCACGGCTCCAGGGTCGAAGCCGGTATCCTGGACACGCTGCGCGGCTGGGTCGGCATGGGCGGCAAACAAGAGGAGGTCGAGGAACCGAAGAAGACCATGCCGAGCATCCGCGTCGGTTCGTTCACGGGAGGAACCGGTGCCAGTGCGCAAAAGGCGCTGCGCCAGGAGTTGCTCGACTCGCGTGAGTTCTTCGTCGCCGGCGCGGACGAAAAAATCGATTTTACCGTGGAGGGCTCCTCAATCGGCGGCCGCGTCACCGGGAAGCTCCGCGATGCCAAAGGCAAGGAGCTCTTTCAACGCAGCTACGCCGCACCCGGGCTCGATGAAAACCTCAAGGCGCTGACGGACGACGTGATCTACACGATCACGGGCAGGCCCGGCCTGGCCACCAGCCGCATTGTGTTTGTGAGTGACCGCACCGGCAAACGCCAGATTTACGTCTGCGACGCCGAAGGCGGCGAGGTGCATCAGGTGACGCATGACAAATGCGGCGCGGTGGCGCCCTCGCTCTCGCCCGACTCCTCGATGATCGCCTTCACCAGCTATCGCAGCGGATTTCCCATCATTCGTCTCCTCGACCTGAATCTCGGCTGGGAACGCGGCGTCACCGACACGCCCGGGAGCAGTTTCGGCTCGGCATTCTCGCCTGATGGCACGCACCTCGCCGCCGTGATGAGTTTCATCGGCAATCCCGAAATCTTTGTCAGCGATTTGAACACCAACACCGCCGCCTGCGTGAGTGATTCCGTCGGCGCGCCTTCGAGCCCCTCGTGGCATCCTGATGGCCGGCAGATTGTCTTTTCCAACGACGAAGGAGACGGCCCGAAGCTCTACATCGTCGAAGTGCCGCAGAAGGACGGGGAATCCTCGCGCCTGTTCCGCTGGCGTACGGGCTACCATTTCTGCACCGATCCTGAGTGGTCGCCC
>DAORHS010000164.1:0-8420 GCA_035438165.1 Prosthecobacter sp. | reverse complement strand
GAAAGATTCTTGTCCGACCTCCGATGTATGATAGCTTCCCAGTCACCCTTTCCTCTCTGAATCATGTTTGAGTCCATTCGTCGTGCCCGCTTGCAACGCGAAGGGCTTTCCTGCGGCAAAACCCGGCGAAAGCACCAGGAAGGGGACGTCCTCGACGAAATGCGCACCCACCCAGGGGGCACGATTGGGGTTTACATCCTGTTCTTCATCGGAGTGGCGGTTCTGATGCGCCTGGGTACCCAGGTCGAGGATGGCCTGCCGGCTGTGACCTGGCTGCACGCGCTCTACGCCGCCGCCATCGGCTTTGCCTTGGTGGTGCATGAGCGGGTGGTGCTGAGGCAGGAGATTCGTGACAATGCTGTCCTGCTTCTGGTACTCGGCACGATTTTCACTCATCTCGCGCTGATTGTGCTCATGCTGGATTTCTCCTCCGGCCAAAGCTGGGGGAAGACGCTCAAAGCGGTTGTGCTGCCCCATGCCTTTGGTCCGGTCGTGCTTTCGGTGATTCTCGGGCGCCGCATCGGCTTGTTTGGGGCGGTTTACGCCACCCTGCTGGGCGTTCTGGTCTGCGTTTCGGTTTCTGCGCCCACTTACATGGCCACCTCGGCCTTGCTGGGTTTCACGGGGGTTCTGCTCACGAAGCAGGTTCGCCGCCGCAACCGTCTCTTCATGGCCGGACTTTACGTCGGCTTGGTGGCGATGGCCTTTTCGCTGCTGCTGCACGAGGCGGCAGGTGTGATCATGGAGGAAAAGGTTGGGCGCATGATTGGGCTGCCGCTCCTTGTGGGGGTTGTCACCGGCATGGCCGTGGGTGGTCTGCTGCCGGTGCTCGAGAGCGTGTTTGGCGTCACCACCGATGTGTCCTGGCTGGAGCTTGGTGATTTGAACCATCCCCTGATGCGTCGTCTCAGCATCGAGGCGCCCGGCACCTACCATCACAGTCTGGTGGTCGCAAATCTCTCCGAAGCCGCAGCCGAGACCATCGGTGCCAGTGCCAGCATGTGCCGTGTATGTTCGTATTTCCATGACATCGGCAAGCTCAGCAAACCGGAGTACTTCATCGAAAACATGGATCCTTCGGCCAATCCGCACGAGGATCTCACGCCTCGCATGAGCGCCCTCGTCATCATCGCACATGTCAAAGACGGCGTTGATCTCGCCATCAAGCACAATCTCAACTCGCGTATCATTGACGTCATCGAGCAGCATCACGGCAACTCGCTTGCCTGGTACTTCTACCGCCAGGCGCTCGATCAGAAGGCGGAAGTGGAGCGTCAGGTCAAACAGTCGAAGGCCAAGGAGGACGACGTTCCACAGGTCAGCGAGGACACCTTCCGTTATCCCGGTCCGCGTCCCCAGTTCAAGGAGTCCGCCATCATCTCGCTCGCAGACGCGGTGGAGAGCGCTTCCCGCACGCTGGAAAAGCCCAACGCCACCCGCATTGAGACAATGATCGCTGAGATTGTGCAGGGCCGCATGGCGGACGGTCAGCTGGATGATTGCGATCTCACCATTGCCGAACTCGCCCGCATCAAGGCCAGCTTTGCCAAAACATTGCTCAGCATGATGCACGGTCGCATCAAGTATCAGAAGGCCGTCGAATCCAAGCCCAACCCGCCTGTTCAAGCGGAGTCCAAACCGCTCCTCGCGGGAGATGATGATCCTTCAACTGGGTCAGCCAACATCGTTGAGGCCTCCTTTTCTGGATCTCAGCCTGAAGGGACGAGAAAGCCCCGTGGTCGCAAATCGCCTCCTGCCTCCGCAGCTTGATGCCCCTACCAAAGCTTCGCATCTACAACCGGCAGAAGGCGCATCCTATTCCACTGCCTTGGCTCCGCAAAGTGGGCAAAGCCGCGCTGCCCGGATGCCTTGCCGAGGTCAAATCAGCCGACGCTCCGCTGGCTTCGCTGCCTGAGATCGAGATCACCATCGTCGATGATGCCGACATCGCCCGCGTGCATGGTGATTTCCTCGAGGATCCCACGCCCACCGATGTCATCACCTTCCACCACGGTGAAATCCTCATCAGCGCCGACACCGCCGAACGACAAGGCAGGGAGCATGGGCAGTCAGTCAATAGCGAGGTGGCGCTCTACCTCGTTCACGGGTTGATGCATCTCGCTGGCTGGGATGACCATGAAGCTGACGAGGCTCGTGAGATGGCCGAGCGCCAGGAAAAGATCCTTCAGGCGGCCTTGAAGGTCGTTTGATTACTGCTCCAGCACCTTCAGCGCATTGCGCAGCAGCGTCAGTCCCGCCTCCTGGCTCTTTTCCGGATGGAACTGCACGGCTACGAGATTTTTCTTCGCGATGCCGCTGATGAAGCTCACGCCGTAATCCGTGCGGCAGAGCGCCAGCGATTCATCCTGTACTTCGGGGTAATAGGAGTGAACGAAATAGATGTAAGTCGGGTTCGGCAGACCATTCCAAACCGCTGACTGGCTCGTTTCCCACTGCGCCACGTTCCAGCCCATGTGCGGGATCTTCAAACCGCTCGTCGCATCAAACTTGCGCACCTTGCCCGCCACTGCGGATAATCCTTCGACACCGGGGCATTCTTCGCTGCTTTCAAACAGGAGCTGGTAGCCGAGGCAGATGCCGAGATACGGCTTCTCGGCCTTCAACCAGGCCCGCAGGGGCTCCCACAGCCCGGTTTCCTTCAGAATGCGCACGGAATCCCCGAACGCGCCCTGACCTGGAAACACCAGCACGTCGATGTCCTCGAAGTCCTCGGGCTTCGTCACGAGATTCGCATGCTCTCCGATGGCCTCGAAGGCATTCAACACGCTGCGCAGGTTCCCCGCGCCATAATCCAGCACACCGAGTTTCATCACAGAACGTCCTTGGTGCTCGGGATGCCGGTGACGCGCGGATCGTGCTTGGTTGCCGCGTCCAATGCGCGTGCGAGACCTTTAAAAATCGCCTCCGCCATGTGATGGGCGTCGCGTCCGCGGCGGATTTCGACGTGCAGCGTCGCCAGCAGGCTTGAGGCGAAGGCGCGCAGGAATTCCTCCACGAGCTGATAGCTGAAGCGGTTCACGCCGCCGATGGCCTCGACGTTTTCAGGCGCGTGATAGCTCAGGAATGACCGTCCACTGAGGTCGAGTGCGACCTCGGCGAGCGTTTCATCCATGGGCAGCAGCCAGAAGCCGTAGCGCACGATGCCCGCCTTGTTGCCCATCGCCTCGCGGAAGCAGTTGCCCAGCACGATGCCCGTGTCCTCGACTGTGTGATGGTAATCCACCTGGATGTCGCCCACGACCTTCACCTTGAGGTCAAACAGGCCGTGCTTGGAGAACAGCGTCAGCATGTGGTCGAAGAACGGCACGCCTGTGTCAATCTGCGACTTGCCGGACCCATCGACATTGAGTTCGATCTCAATGTCCGTCTCGGCGGTTTTGCGGTGCTGCTTGGCGGTTCTGGCTTGGCTCATGAGCCGCGAATGAACACGCGGTTGGTGCGTAGTGCAACCGTCCCGGTTGCAGTTTGGGCAAGCGGGACGCTCGCCCTACGCCACGATGCCCTTGACCAAGTGCCCATGCACATCCGTGAGGCGATAACGCCTCCCCTGAAACTTGTACGTGAGCCGTTCGTGGTCGATGCCGAGCAGATGCATCAGCGTGGCGTGGAAATCGTGGATGTGCAGGCCGTCCTTGACCGTGTTGTAGCCAAAATCGTCCGTCTCGCCATAGACAGAGCCAGCCTTGATGCCGCCGCCTGCGAACCACGCACTGAAGCAGCGCGGATGGTGATCACGGCCGAAGTTTGTGCTGATCTTGCCCTGGCAATACGCGGTGCGGCCAAACTCGCCGCCCCAGACGACCAGCGTGTCATCCAGCAAACCGCGTTGCTTGAGGTCTTTGACCAGCGCGGCAGCGGGCTGGTCGGTTTCTTTGCACAACTTCGGCAGCGCTCCCGGCAGGCCGCCGTGATGATCCCAGTCCTGATGATAAAGTTGGATGAAACGCACACCCTTTTCGGCCAAGCGACGCGCTTGCAGGCAGTTCGCTGCGAAAGTGCCAGGCGTCTTCACATCCGGCCCGTAGCTGTCCAGTACATGCTGCGGCTCATCGCTCAGATCCGTAACCTCCGGGATGCTCGTCTGCATGCGGAAGGCCATCTCGTAGTGGTCGATGCGATTCTGAATCTCCGTGTCCGGTGTTCCATCAAATTGATGCTCATGCAGCTCCTTCAAGCGATCGAGCATCAGCCTGCGGCTGTCCGCGCTCACGCCCGCCGGATTGCCGAGATACAGCACGGGATCCTTCGCGGCACGAAACAGCACGCCCTGATGCCTCGTTGGTAAAAAGCCGCTGCCCCACAAATGCGATCCCAGTGGCTGCCCGCCCTTGCCCTTCGTGATCAGCACCGTGAACGACGGCAGATTCGCGTTCTCCGCACCAAGACCATAGCTCAACCACGAGCCAAAACTCGGTCGACCCGCGATCTGTGATCCCGTCTGGAAAAACGTCACGCCGGGGCCGTGATTGATCGACTCCGTGAACATCGACCGAGCCACGCAGATGTCGTCCGCAATGCTTGCTGTGTGCGGCAACAACTCGCTGAACCAGCCGCCCGCCTGTCCGTGCTGCGTGAACTTGAACGGCGATCCCACCATCGGAATCGACGACTGATTCCCCGACATCCCGGTCAACCGCTGTCCGCCGCGCACAGAATCCGGCAGTTGCTCACCGTTCCGCTGATTCAGCAGTGGCTTGTAATCAAACAAGTCGAGATGAGACGGCCCGCCTGACATGAAGAGGTAGATAATGCGCTTCGCCTTCGGCGCAAAATGCGTGCCGCCCAGAACCCCGTGATCAACAGATGATGACGCTTGAGCCAGCAACTCACTCAAAGCAACGCCGCCGAGGCCCATTCCAAAATGGTTTAAGAAGCTGCGGCGATCAAACATGAGGGCTGAAGAGTTCATGAAATCGGGCTGGTTAACGTTTAACGACACAGGCGTCATGATTCATCAAAGCTTGGGCGAGAACAGCGGCAGCGGCTGCTTCGGGTAACGGAACAGAAACGTCACGCTTAGCGTTGCCTGCCTTCAGCAGCGCCTCAGCCTCTTTCGGCACCGCTTTGAAATGCGTGAGCTGTTCCTGATAAAGCTGTGTGCAGATCTGAACCTCCTTCGCATCCGGCTTGCGGCTGAGGCAGCACAGGAAGCCGAGTTCGATCATCTTGGACAGATCGCCCTTTGTTTCGAGATGCAGCTTCTCACCCAGCACGCGTGCGGCTTCGACATACTGCACTCCATTCAGCAAAATGAGCGCCTGGAGTGGTGAATCCGTTCGTTCGCGGCGCGAAATGCACACCGCACGTCGTGGCGCATCAAAGGCCACCATCGCCGGTGGCGGACTGGTGCGTCGCCAGCTTGAGTAGAGACTGCGGCGATAGACGGTATCGCCTGCGCCAGGGGTGACGGGTTTGAAGGCCTCGGACATCTCATAGGCATGCACAGGCGGGCCTCCGACAGTGAGTTTGATCAAGCCTGCGGCAGCGAGGGCGTTGTCGCGGATCATTTCGGCTGGCAGGCGGAAGCGTGGACCGCGGGCCAGCCATTGGTTCTCGGGATCATCCGTCATCGTTTTGGCATCGGCGAAGCTGTTTTGGCGATAGACCTGACTCGTCACGATCTCCTTCACCAGCGCCTTCACATCCCAGCCGCTCTGGATGAACCTCATGGCGAGATAATCGAGCAACTCGGGATACAGCGGCCTTTCGCCCTGGCTGCCGAAGTCCTCCGTGGTCTTCACCAAGCCGCGCCCAAACAAGCTCTGCCATAGACGGTTCACGGTGACTCGTGCCATGAGCGGATGATCCGGCGCGGTGAGCCACTGCGCGTAGCCGAGACGGTTCTTCGGCGCTCCTTTCGGAAACGGCGATAGCGACGCCGGAGTGGTGGGGCCGACTTCTTCGCCGCGCTTGTCATACTCGCCGCGCGTGAGCACGTAGGCCTTCTTAGGCTGTGGCAGCTCCTTCATGACCATCAGTTCCTTCTGCGCATCCTGAAACGCGAACAGCTCCGCCCGTGCTTTTTGCAGGTCGGCGTTCGTCTCTGTGGTCACATCGCGACCAAACACGCGGAAATCATCGATCAGGCCGCCTTTGAAGCCGCGATCCCGCATGCGCTCGCCGAGGCTGATGTTGTCATGACCACCACCGGCGATGGTTTTCGTCAGGTTGTCTTTGATGACATCCACGGCGGCTTGTTTGCCATCCACCAAGATCTTCAGGCCATCCGCCCGGCTGCTGCCATCATACGTCACGATCACCTGCAGCCACTGCTTCAACGGAATGCTCTCCTTCATGCGGATGCTGATCGCGTTCCCCGGCCAGAAGTGAATCAGTGACCACTTGAGCTTTCCTTCCTCGATCAGAAGTTCGTAGCCTCGGCTCGCCGCATCCGTCCATGCCTGCGAGCGATGAAACACCACCGCACGATCCTTCACATCCGGCGTCTGCATCCACAGCGAGACGCTGAAGGGCTCATGGCGCTGAAAATTGCCCAGAGGCGTATCCACCGCATCATCGCCGGTGAATTGGATCGCGTTGCCAATCTTGCCGGGCACCAGCTTGTTCTCGCCTTTGAGCACGGCGGCGGGATCAGGCGGTCCTTTGTCCTTCGCGTGCTTCTTCGGCTGCGGTGGAGGCGCTGCATGCAGTGAATCGGCCAGCTTGTTACCCTTCAGCTCATCAAACGTGAAGTGAGCCAGTTCATCTCGGCTTAGATCGGGTAATGTGGATGATTTTGGCTTCTCCAAGGCTGCCACTTTGGCATTGAGTGCCGCCATCTTATCCTTCGAAGGCTGATCCATGAGCATCATCGCCGGAGTTGGTGGGGAAGGGGTGAAGAAGGAATACAAGCCGGCCTCGTCGATGTTCTGGAGCATCGAAAAGAGCCCGTAATAGTCCTTCTGCGTGATCGGGTCATACTTGTGATCGTGGCAGCGCGAACACTCGAAGGTCAGACCGAGAAACGCCGTCGCCACGGTTTGCACGCGGTCGGCGATGTATTCGACGCGATACTCCTCCTCCACGCTGCCGCCTTCGTTCTCCTGCTGATGCAGACGATTGAACGCGGTGGCGAGGATTTGCTCATCCGTGGCATTCGGCAGCAAATCGCCCGCAAGCTGCCAGGTGACGAACTTGTCATAAGGTAGGTTGTCATTGAACGCCTTCACCACCCAATCGCGCCACGGCCACACATCACGTTCACGATCCACCTGGAAGCCGTAGCTGTCCGCGTAGCGTGCCACGTCCAGCCAGTCCACGGCCATGCGTTCGCCGTAATGTGGTGAAGCAAGAAGCCTCGTCACTAGATGCTGAAGGCTCGATGCTGGATCAAACTGATGCTCGGTGACGAAGGCTGTGACTTCCTCGGGTGTCGGTGGCAGGCCGGTGAGATCGAAGCTGAGGCGGCGGATGAGTGTTTCAGGTGTCGCTTCGGGCTGGAGCTTCAACCCGCGTTCAGCGAGCCCGGCGCTGACGATCTTGTCGATGCTTTGATCCTTTGTCGCCTCTGGCTTCAACGGAATGAATGCCCAATGCGCCTCATACTCCGCCCCTTCGTTGATCCACTGCTTCAGAATGGCGATTTCGTCTGCCGTGAGGTCGCTGAGCTTTGATTTGGCTGGTGGCATGTGGTCATCGGCATCCGTGGTGAGAATGCGTTGGATCATCTCGCTCACTTCGGCTTTGCCGGGGACGAAAGCCTTCGCTTCCACTGCCGCGTTGCGCTCATCCAGCCGCAGATCGGCTTCACGCTTCTTCGGATCGGGTCCGTGGCAGAAGAAGCACTTGTCCGAGAGAATCGGTCGCACATCGCGATTAAACTTCACCTTGGCGGGAGCCGCCGAAAGGGAAGTCGTGAACAATGAAATGAAAAGGATGACAAAAGGGCCGCGCGTCATGGCTGTTAAGTATCTCATGCAAACACCTGCTTCACCACCTTCGGATTCTCCACGCCAGTGAGGCGCTGATCGAGGCCCTGGAACTTGAAGGTGAGGCGTTCGTGATCGAGTCCGGCGGCGGCGAGGATGGTGGCATGCAAATCATGCACACTCACCTTGTCGATGGCGGCTTTGAAGCCGATTTCATCGCTCTCGCCGTGGTGATAGCCGCCTTTGACGCCGCCGCCGCACATCCAGACGGTGAAGGCATGCGGATTGTGATCACGTCCCGGTTGATCGCCTTTTTGCGCGATGGGCAGACGGCCAAACTCACCGCCCCAGACGATCAGCGTCTGATCCAGCAGTCCGCGTTGCTCCAGATCGCTGATCAGTGCCGCCACGGGCTGGTCGCTCTCATTCGCGAAGCCGCGATGGTTGCCGAGGATGTCCTTGTGGCCGTCCCAGCTCTGCTGGTTCTCCATGCCGCCGCTGTAGAGCTGGATGAAGCGCACGCCCCGCTCC